>JARKQO010000480.1 GCA_029974855.1 Eubacteriales bacterium | reverse complement strand
AGCCTGGAGCAAAAGCCGGTTCCCCTGGCAAGCTTTCCCGGCGTGGCCCCCTCGTTGATCGCGGAGCTGCAAAAGGCCGGACTGAAAACCTCAAAGGACTATTTTGAGCACAGCCAGGCCCAAGGGGAGGAGCTGTCCTGCCTTTGCGACCTGGTGAGGATCAACGGGGTGGGACCGGCCGCCGCAAAAGCGTTTTACGAAGCGGGGTACCGGTCCGTTGCCGATGTGGCCGGGGCGGACCCGGCGGCCATGCTGGAGAGGGTCTCCGCTGCCAACGAAGGACAGCGGTATTACAAGGCGAAGCTGGGGGAAAAGGATATGCGGTTTTGTGTTGATTTCGCGGCACTGCTTATGAAATACGGGGCCTGATCCGTTTTCCAGTTCATCCCTGGCCCCCTTCAATGCTCATCCAACCAAGGAGGATATATGGAGTTTGTCGCGCTCATTTTGTTTATAGCATTGCAAATCATGTTTATCCCGTTAGCGGTGGTCGGGCTCATTCTTCTGGCTATCAAGCAGTTGATGGTCAGCAAAAAAATGGGCGTTTCAAGTACCGCTATTTCGGTGATCGGCAACAGGTGGTATATGGACGTCTTCGGCATGAGGGAAGACCCGGCGTCCGTAAAGCTATACCGAGCCCTTCCCAATGGTTGCGAGGCCGGCTTGTGGATGGTTTATTTTCCAAGCTATCTCAAGTATAGAATCAGCGGGAAAAACAGGGGCCCCTCTTCCAAAAGGGAGGAAGGAACCGAGCACTTTGGAAGCGTAGCCAGAATCAGGACCCTTCATTTTGACCGCCTTATCAACTGTTCAAAGGATAAAGCGGAGCAATTTGTGATGATGGGGGCGGGATTTGACACAAGATGCTACGGACAGCTTAAAGACAGCGCGCTGAAACTCTTTGAGCTGGACCAGCCCGCTACCCAGAAAATGAAGGTGGAAGGTTTACTAAAGGCCGGAATAGACATATCCCATGTCACATTTGTAAGCGTTGATTTCACAACCGATCATTGGTATGAAAAGCTGGAGGACGCAGGCTATGATCCGGAGAAAAAAACACTCTTTCTATGGGAAGGCGTAACCCCCTACCTGTCGGAAAGCGATATCAGAAAGACACTCAAAGAGGTTAAATCGCACGCGGTATCCGGCAGCATATTGTTGGTGGATTTTTATGATAAAAGGCTGTCCTATTTAAAGGGAGTAACAACTACCAACGAAGGGTTTCAATTCGGGCTGGATTTCTCTGGCGACGGGGAAGGGATTTTGAATCAATTTTTGGAGAGCCAGGGCCTCAGAGTAGGAGAGTTTCACTTCATGGGCCAAAAAACAAAAAAGGGCGCATTTGGCGTTGTGGCTGAAATTCTGATATAGCCCAGCACCAGGCAACAAATCAGGCCCGCCGGGTCAATTCGCCCCGGCAGGCCTGATTTGTTGAGGATTCCCTGAACCGCCCCTAGATCTTCCCGATCTTGGGGGCCAGAGGGGCCCGGAGCCTGTGGGCGGCGGGCATGTCCGCGCCCAGCAGGGGCTGGAGGTAATACTTGAAGTCCGCGGTGATATTGTTGCCTTCGGGGTTGATGAAGATATCGGGCATCAGCTTGGTGCGGCCCGCGATTTCGGACAGCTCCCTCAGCTGATAGTCCACGGAGTACAAGCCTGTGCGGTTCACGGTGATGGAGCCGTCGATATTATGCCAGATGGCAAACTGGGCGGCCTTTTCGCCCACCTCCCGGGCCTCGTGCTGGTCCACCTCGCTGACGCAGCCAAGGAAGCTGCGCTGCACATAGCCGAGGGTGTCGCTGCGCACGCGGTTGATGCCCAGGTGCTCCTTCACCATGTTGCACAGCCGCTCCCCAAGGGCGGAGCTTTCCGAGAGCTGCACATTGCCGTGGGCGTCCACCTGGGTCTTGACCAGGCTGGAGAGGATAGGCACGCCCTTATCGTCCTGGATGCCCTCGCTGACGGCCACCACGCAGCGGCCCAGGCGGTCGTACACCTGCTTCACATCGTGCAGGAACAGCTCCATGGAGAAGGGCCGCTCCGGCACGTAGACCAGGTGGGGGCCGTCGTCGGGGTACTTCTGGGCGATGCTGGAGGCTGCCGTCAGGAAGCCCGCGTGGCGGCCCATGACCACGCCGATGTGAATGCCCGGAAGGGCCCGGTTGTCAAGGTCCATGCCGATGAAGGCCTGGGCCACATACTTGGCGGCGGAGGGGTAGCCGGGGGTGTGGTCGTTCAGCACCAAATCGTTGTCGATGGTCTTGGGGATGTGGATGGCGCGGAATTCGTAGTGCCATTTTTCCGCCTGCTCGTTGACGATGCGCACCGTATCGGCGGAATCGTTGCCGCCGATGTAGAAGAAGTAGCGCACGTCGTGCATGCGGAAGATGTTGAAAATCTCCTCGCAGTACTTATCGTCGGGCTTGTCCCGGGTGCTGCCCAAGGCGGAGGAGGGCGTCACAGCCACCCGCTCCAGGTTGTTGGTGGTTTCCTGGGTCAGGTCCAGAAAATTGTCGTTGATGATGCCGCTTACGCCGTTGATGGCGCCGTAGACCTTGGTGATCTGCCGGAATTTGCGGCTTTCCAGCACCACGCCCACCAGGCTTTGGTTGATGACCGCCGTTGGGCCGCCCCCTTGGGCGACGACGACTTTGCCTTCCAGTTCCATGTCCGATACTCCCTTCCTTACGCCTTGTTGGCTGAGCCCAAAACGTTCACGATCTTGTGACGCACCATGCCGGCCAGGGCGCTGCGGGCCTCGCTGAGGTACTGGCGGGGGTCAAAGTGGTCGGGATGCTCCGCGAAATGCTTGCGGATCACGCCGGTAAAGGCCAGGCGCAGGTCGGAGTCGATGTTGATTTTGCACACGGCCATGGAGGCGGCCTGGCGCAGCATGGCCTCGGGCACGCCCTGGGCGCCGTCCATCTTGCCGCCGTATTTGTTGATCATCTCCACATATTCGGGGATCACGCTGGACGCGCCGTGCAGCACGATGGGGAAGCCGGGCAGCCTGCGGCTGATATCCTCCAGGATGTCAAAGCGCAGCTTGGGCTCGCCCTTGAATTTGAACGCGCCGTGGCTGGTGCCGATGGCGATGGCCAGGCTGTCGCAGCCGGTCTTGGTGACGAACTCCTCCACGTCCTCGGGGCGGGTGTAGCTGGAGTCCTCCGCCGATACCTTCACATCGTCCTCCACGCCGGCCAAACGGCCCAGCTCGGCCTCCACGGTGATGCCCCGGTCGTGAGCGTATTCCACCACGCGGCGGGTAACGGCAATGTTCTCTTCAAAGCTCAGGTGGCTGCCGTCGATCATCACGCTGGTAAAACCGCCGTCGATGCAGTTTTTGCAGGTCTCAAAATCCGGGCCGTGGTCCAGGTGCACGGCGATGGGCAGGCCGCTGGTTTCCACGGCGGCTTCAATCAGCTTCATCAGGTAGGTGTGGTTGGCGTACTTGCGCGCCCCCGCCGACACCTGAAGGATGACGGGTGAATTTTCGGCAGTGGCGCCTTCCATGATGCCCTGGATGATCTCCATGTTGTTGACGTTGAACGCGCCGATGGCGTAGCCGGACTCATAGGCGCGTTTGAACATGTCCCTGGTATTGACTAACGGCATGAGCGATACCCTCCTAGTATGAAATGCGAATTCCCAAAGTTGACCATTGTAGTTAGTATAACAGGAAAAAAGCACGGCTGTCAATGCAAAACAGCCGGGCTTTTCCCGGGCTTTTTCCGGTGGCGGAGGGGCATGCCACGAAAAATTTTTTTCCAAAGCCCCTTGACGGAGGGCACGGATCATGTTACTATAGCAACGCGTTAGCGAGATAAAGTGATGAAGCGGCGTCGGGAATCCCACTCCGGCGGCCCCTCAGCCCGGCGCGGACGCAGCATCAAAACAACATGCCCAAGGGCATGACAGGAGGTTTCTGATATGAAGAAGATCATCGCGTTGGTTTTGGCCCTGCTGCTGTGTGCCCCGGCCCTGTCGGTCCTGGCGGAGGACGCCTCGGTGCAGGCCATTCTGGACAAGGGCCAGCTGGTGCTGGGCCTGGACGACAGCTTCCCCCCCATGGGCTTTAGGGACGAGGCCAACGAAATCGTAGGCTTTGACATCGACGTGGCCCAGGAGGTGGCGGCGCGCCTGGGGGTGGAGCTGGTGAAGCAGCCCATCGACTGGGCCGCCAAGGAGCTGGAGCTGGCCGCCGGGAACATCGACTGCATCTGGAACGGCATGTCCATCACCCCGGCCCGGCAGGAGAGCATGGCCATGACCTTCGCCTACCTGAACAACGCCATCGAGGTGTATGTGAAAACCGACTCCGGCATCGCCGCTTTGGCGGATCTGGCCGGCAAAAAGGTGGCGGTGCAAAGCGCCTCCTACGCGGAGGAAGTGCTGGACAGCGACGAATTCGCCGAGCTGAAGGCCTCTTTGGGAGAGGTGCTGGCCTTTGACGAATACCTCACCGCCCTGATGGACCTCCAGGCAGGCGGCGTGGACGCGGTGCTCATCGACCGGGTGGTGGGAGAGTACAAGATCGCGGGCATGGGGGCCACGGACATCCAGGGCGTGGCGTCTCTGGTGGACGATAACTTCGGCGTGGGCTTCCGCAAGGAGGACGTGGCCCTGCGGGACAAGGTCCAGGAGCTGCTGGTGGAAATGAAGAAGGACGGGACCCTGGGGGAGATCGCCGCCAAGTGGTTCGGCAGCGACATCACCACCGTGCCCGCGGAATAAGGGATTTCCCTTTCAAAACAGCACGCCGGGAGCAAGAAACAGCGGGGAGGGGCGGGGCCCCCTCCGCTTTTCCTTATGAGGGGAGCAAAGGCCCATGACCATGAAGTTTTTTTCCGATCCCCAGAGGCTATGGAACCTGACCAGCCTGATGCTTCAGGGGGCCCAGACCACCTTGGCCATCTTTTTTCTGACGCTGCTGCTGTCCATCCCTTTGGGCATGCTGGTGGCCCAGGGCCGTATGTCCAAGGCGCCTTTGGTGCGGGGGCCCGTGGCCTTTTACATCTACCTCTTGCGCTCAACGCCCTTGATGCTCCAGATCATGTTCATCTATTTTTTGCTGCCCAGGATCCTGCCCTTCCGGGTGGACCGGTTCTGGGCGGTGATTGTGGCCTTTACGGAGAACTACGCCGCCTATTTCGCGGAGATTTTCCGGGGGGGCATCCAGTCCATCCCCCAGGGCCAGTACGAGGCGGCCCAGGTGCTGGGCTACACCAAGGCCCAGCGGTTCTTCCGGATCATTTTGCCCCAGATGGTGAAGCGGGTGCTGCTGCCCGTGACCAACGAGGTGATGACTTTGATCAAGGACACGGCCTTGGCCTCCACCGTGGCGGTGGTGGAGCTGATGACCGTGGCCAAGAAGCAGGTTTCCAGCTCCAGCTCCATCGAGCCCTACGTGGTGGCGATTGTGCTGTACCTTTTGCTCAACGGCCTGGCGGAGCAGGCCTGCAAGTTCTTCGAGCAGAGGCTCAGCTACTACCAATGAGGAGGGGACAAGGATGCTAAGGGCCACGGACATTTACAAGAGCTTTGACGGCCAGGGGGTTTTGCGGGGGGTGTCCTTGTCCATCGCCAGGGGCGAGGTGCTGGCCTTGATCGGCCCTTCCGGCTCCGGCAAAAGCACCCTCCTGCGCTGCGTGAACCGGCTGGAGCGGGTGGACGCCGGGGAGATCGCCCTTCAGGGGGACGTGATGTGCCGCATGGAGGAGGGGAAGGTCCGCTACGCCCCGGAGGAGACCCTGCGGCGGATCACCCTGCGCATGGGCATGGTGTTCCAGGGGTTTCACCTGTTTCCCCACCGCACGGTGCTGCAAAACCTCATGGACGCGCCCATGGCCGTGAAGAAACTGCCCAAGAAGCAGGCCATGGAGCAGGCCATGGAGATGCTGCGCAAGGTGGGGCTCACGGACAAGGCCGCCATGGTGCCCTGCCAGCTCTCCGGGGGCCAGGCCCAGCGGGTGGCCATTGCCAGGGCCCTGTGCATGGAGCCGGAGATCCTCTGCTTTGACGAGCCCACCAGCGCCTTGGACCCGGAGCTGACCCAGGAGGTGCTGGCGGTGATGCGGGCTTTGGCCCGGGAGAAAATGACCATGCTGGTGGTGACCCATGAGATGGCCTTTGCCCGGGACGTGGCGGACCGGATGGTGTTCATGGAGGACGGGCTGGTGGTGCAGGAGGGCTCGCCCCGGGAGCTGTTTGGCTCCGACAACCCCAGGACCAGGAGGTTTTTGGGGCTGGAGGGGTGAGGGGGAGAAGCCCCCGCCGTCCTCTTTTGCAAAGAACGGCTTGTCCCAACAGATAGTTTACTTCCCCAAAGGCGAATGGTATAATGGGAGAACCTGGAAGGGCTTTCTTTGGGCACCTCATGCCAGGCCAAAGGAAGCCCTCTGCCAGGGGGTTCCCAGCCGCCATTTCCCTTGTTTTGCCTGCATAGCTTTGGAGGACATGTAACGCCATTGCGTCGTGATGCCGTGTACCCAAGGGCTTGCGGGCATTTTTGCCCTTCCGGGAAAGGGCCCGGGAAGGGAGGCGGCGCGCGCGCTTCCCAAGGGAGAGGCGGGGCCGGGCTTGCGCCCTAAAGATAGGATGCCGTACAAAAAGGAGGAAGAAGGATGAAGGACTTCTGCAAAAAGGGACTTGCGGTTTTATTTGTGTTCATGATGGCCCTGACCCCGCTGCTGGGGGCGGCGGGGGAATCCCTGCTGAGCCAGTATACTTTGCAGGCGCTGGAAAAGGGCTTGCAGGTGGAATCCACCGTGGCCCTGAGCCTGGGGGAGGGGGCGGGCGCGTACCTGTCCATGATGGGGGAAGGCGTCCCCCAGGCGGTGCAAAAGGCCCTGGACAGCCTCACCATCCGGGGCTTCAGGGCCGGGAGCAGCGAGGAGGCCTGCGTGCTGGGCCTGGGCCTGTCCCTGCAGGAGACGGAGTTTCTCAGCGGCCAGGCGCGCATGACCCCCAGCCAGGTGGAGGCCGTCACCAGCCTGCTGCCCGGCAAGACCCTGGTGCTGCCCCTGGCGGCTCTGGCGGGGATGAACCCCCAGGCCTCTTTGCAGCTGGACCAGGAAACACTGGCCTCCCTGGGGCAATCCATCATACCCTACTGGGAGATTGTCATGGGCTGGCTGATGGAAACCCCCGGCCTGTTGGAGGAAAAGACCCAGGACATTCCCCAGAGCCAGGTGCGGGACGAAGCCGTCGGGATGGAGACCGTCCGGCTCAGCGGCGCCCAGCTGAAGGACCTGCTGGTGAAGTTGAGCACAGCCTTTGAGAAGGACGCCCAGCTGCACGAGACGCTCCAGAAGCTGCTGGAATCCGCCGGAGCCACCGACTCCGTGGCGGACATGGCTAAGAAACTGGCCCAAAAGGTCAACGCCCTTCAGCCCACCCAGGAGGAGCTGGTGCTGGTGGTGCTGGTGGACGGCAAGGGGGACCCCGTGGAGGCCACGCTGACTTTGCCCCCCCTGTTTGAGGGGAATCATACCCGCTTGGCCGCCCAATACACCCGCCATTCCCTGGACGGGGTGAGGCACCAGGCGGAGGTGCGGGTCACCGGGGACGAGGGCGGCCAAGGGGCGCTGAAGCTGAGCTACGAGGAGTACCCGGGCCAGGAGGGCGGCGACGTAAAGGCCCTGAGCCTGCGGCTGATGGTCCAGGAGGGCCAGGACCAGCCCATCATGGAGACGGCCTTCACCAGCGAAACCACCATCCTCACCGAAGCCAACAAGGAGACCTTGGACCGGTATTTCACTTTGAGCACGGAGCAAAAGGCCGTCTCCGGGGAGGAAAGCCCCGGGATGGCGACGGAGCCCATGTCCTTCCAGCTGCACAGCCAGAGCGTGACCCAGGGCGCAGGCGACGGGAACTTCACCTGGGAGGAGGAGGCCCAGATCAGCGTCATGGGCATGGAGATGCTGCAATGGCGGGTCCAGGGCAAATCCGCGCCCTACAGCCCCCAGGATACCTCGTCAAACCAGGTGGTGGACCTGAGCGTTGCCACCCAGCAGGAGAAGGACGCGCTGCTGAAGGAGCTGGAGACAGCGGCCTTTGAGGCCCTGAACCAGGCGGTGGCGCTGCTGCCCCCGGAGCTGCTGACGCTGCTGGGAGGGCAATGACAACCAACATAAGCAAGGGAAGGACGCCGCCAGGCGGAAGCCCGCCGCCTGGCGGCGGGTCGGGGGGAGGAAGCCCATGAGAAGAATGGCGGCGCTGGTACTGAGCGGACTGCTCTGGGCGGGGGCTGCGGCCTCCGCCCAGGGGTATACCTTGATCCTCCAAACCCAGACCCAGGAGGCCACAGAGGGGAAGGTGGCGCTGGCTGCCTGGCGGGCCGCCTTCCTCCAGGTGGAAGACCTGGGGGATAAAGAGGTCCAGGAGAGGATCAACGGGATCATTGTGGAGCGAATGGACAGCGAGGGCGGCTTTCAGGCTGCCCTGGACTATGCCCGGGAGGACTTCCGGGAGGACCCCCAGCGCTTCCAGGCCAACACCTACGGCCAGGGGGTCAGCTGCCGGGCTACCCTCCAGGGGGAAAGGCTCCTGGGCCTGGCCTATGAATTTGTGACCTATACCGGCGGGCCCCATCCCTGGTACTCCAGGCTGGGGCTGATTTTGGACCTGTCCACAGGGGAGGCGGTGCCCCCGGCGCGGCTGTTCCGGGAGGAAGAGGGGGCCCGGGCCTTGGTGACCCGCAGCATCCTGGCGCAGCGGGCCCTGGAGGGCCCCGGGCTGGAGGAGGAGCGGGATGCCCTGGCCCTGTGGAGCTGGGACAGGGCGCTGCTTACAGAGGACGGGCTGCGGATCGTGTATGACCCCGGAGAGGTGGGCCCTGTGGCGGAAGGCTTCCGGGAATACACGGTGGACTACGGGGCGCTGGAAGGAACCTGGGGGGCCTGGGGCGGCCCGGCGGACTGGTGAGAAGGAGGAAAGCAATGGGGAAAAGGGTGCTGGCATGCCTGGCGGCCCTGGCGTTGCTGCTGGGGGGAGCGGCCTTGGGGGAGCCGCTGCGCTACGAGAGCCCCGAGGACGGGATGGCCTTTGACCTGCCCCAGGGCTGGGAGATTTGGCAGGGGGAGGAAGCCACCACCTTCTACGCAGCCGACGAAAGCGGCTCCGCGGTCCTTCTGCCCCCGGGGCGGCCGGTGGGGGAGGAGGAGGCGTTTTTCCCGGAAATGCAGGAGGGAGCCATGGCCTTGCTGGGGGTGGAATCCCGGGAGGCGCTCCAGACGCTGTTTTTTGCCCAGGCCAGGGGGCAGGACGGGAAGTGGTACGCTTTGGCCTCCTTTGGCTGCATGCTGGAGGAGGTGCCCCACATCCTGAACTGTTACTACTTTACCCGCCCGGACGGGGCCCTGGGAGGGCTGGTGGCCCTGTCCGTGAACAACGAGAAGGGCGCGGTGACCCGGAACTGGCTGGACGGGGTGGTGCTAGGCCATCTCCCGGAGCAGGTGATGGCGGAGATGCTGGAGCAGGTAAAACCGTAAGCGGGGAAAGCGCCGGAGAACCGGGGAAAGAGTCCCCGGATGCCGGCGCTTTTTGCGTTGGGCGGAAGGCGCGGCGGCGTCCGGGGGAGAAATATGAGAAAGAGAATGGGATTGTGGCTGGCCCTGGTGTGGGGCGTGTTAGGGCTGTGGGACGCGGGGGGCGTGGCCCTGGCCCAGGAAAGCATCCTCCCGGCCTTGGTGAGCGGGAAGCCCCCGGCCTTGTCCGGCCAGGGGCAAAAGGAAAACGCGGCTCCCCGGTCCTATGCCCTGGGCTCGGCCATTGCCGTTCAGGGGGACCGGATCGCCTTTGTGGGGCAGAATGACGAGCTGTTTACCTTGCGGGTGCTGAAGCGGCAGGGGGACGCCTACGCCCCGGAGGCCCTGTACACCGCCCCGCAGGAGATTTCCAACGTGGTGCTGCTGGAGGACGGGGTGGCCTACCTGACCGGGCCCACCCAGTGGCCGGAGCAGGAAGCGGCGTATACCCTGGAGGTTTGGAGGGCCGGGCGGGAATACACCATGGTACTGGGGCCCTGTTACAGGCCCCGGCCTCCCTACGCGGGGCCCCTGCTGGCCCTTGGGGACGGACGGCTGCTGCTGGCGGACAACCTGGGGGCGCTGTACCTGCTGGAGCCGGAGGGCTCCGGGCTGAGCCGGGTAAGCGGGGCCACGGCGGGGAGCTTTGTGTACCACCAGGGGCAGGTATACTTTGAGAACCTGGAGGACCAAAAAGAGTATCCCCAGGTGTATTGCCGGGAGCTGGGGGAGTATGTGCCCATGGCCTATCCGAACCTGTACGGGGTTTCTTTGGAGGGCTCCCTGGAGGGCTTCCAGCCCCGGAAGCTGACGGAGGGCGGCGTTCAGGGCCTGGCCTCCTGGGGCGGGAAAATCCTGTACCAGGACATGGCCGATCCCTTTGTGCTCCCCTATGGGGAGCTGCCGGAGGACTGGCTTCGGGGCGGCCTGGTATGCTGGGAGGCCGGGGAATACACGGAGCTTGGGAGAATACCGGGCCGCTACCTGGCCACCCCGGCGGGGGTGGCGGCCTGGTACGAGCTTTGGGGCGGCCAGGAGCATGGGGAGGAAACCGGGCGGCTGGCGCTTCATGGCTGGGACGGCCGGGCGCTGCGCTATCTGGACGCGGGGCCGGAGCTGGCCTATGCCCCCTGGACAGCGGAGGGGGACAGCCTGTGGTTTGTGAAGCCGGATGATCCCCAGGGGCTGGATGTGCTGGTGAGGGTGCCCCTGGACGGGGGCAAGGCGGAGGAGATCACCGTTCCTATGCGGTAGGGGGATTCACAATCCCCTGCCGCCGTGGTACAATTTTCCAAAGGGACCTGCAAGAGCGGGAAAAACTGTCGGGAGGGATTGCCATGGATGTGTTGGAGGCCATCATGAGCCGGAGCAGCTACCGGGGCTTGTACGAGGACACCCCCGTGCCCAGAGGGGACTTGGAGGCGATTCTGAAGGCGGGCATGGCCGCGCCCTCGGGCTGCAACAAGCAGACCACCTCCTTCATCGCCGTGGACGACCCCGGGGTGCTGGCGCGGCTGAAGAAGGTCATCCGCTCCCCCATCGGAAAGACCGCCCCAGCCATGATTGTGGTGCTGACCCAGCGGATCATCGCCTACGACGACCGGACCTATTATATCCACGACTATTCCGCCGCCATCCAGAACATGCTGCTGGCCATTGTGGGGCTGGGCTACCAGAGCTGCTGGGTGGAGGGCCATGTGACCGGGGAGGACCGGATCGGGCGGCAGATGGCGGACGTGCTGGGGGTGCCCCAGGACCGGGAGCTGGTGTGCTTTCTGCCCGTGGGGGTGGCCAAGGAAAGCGTCAAGGGCCCCGCCAAGCGCCCCTTTGGCGAGCGGGCCTGGTACAACGGCTTTGAGGGTAAGGAAGCTTAAGGCGGGCCCTTTCAGGCCCGATGTCCTAAAACCGGCATCCAGGAGGCGGAACCCCCGGCTTTGCCAAAGGCCCTCCCGGAGGCCGGTTTTGATTTGAAATTTATCCTTGACTTTGACGCCGCGTCAAGTGGTACCCTTGGGTTGTCAAAGCGCTTTGAAGGATTCTCAGGAACGGGAGGGGCCCTATGCGGCACGAAACCATATCCCAGCTGGCCCGGCGGTTGGACCTGTCGCCCCGGACCCTGCGCTACTACGAGCAGATCGGCCTGATCCAAAGCATTCGCGGCAGCGACTACGCCTACCGGACCTACGATGAGGCCAACATCGTCCGCCTCAGGCAAATCATGCTGCTGCGGAGGCTGCGCATTCCCATCAAGCAGATCGCGGCCCTGCTGGAGGATGGGGAAGCCCGGGAGGCCATGGCGGTGTTTCAGGAGCATGAGCGGGGGGTGAGCCGGGAAATCCACTCTTTGGACGCCCTGCGGACCGTTCTGCGGGCCCTGATCCACCGGCTGGGGCAGGCCCAAAGCCTGAAGCTGGGGGAGCACCTGGCCCGGGAGGAGGGCATCGCCGCTTTGATTGGACAGCTGCCCGAGGAACCCAACAAATTCAAGGAGGTACGAGCCATGCAAGAGCTCAACCAACAGGAAAACCCCGCTGTGCTGACGGATGTGCGCATCCTGTACCTGCCCCCGGCCACGGTGGCCGCCAGCCACTTTGTGGGAGAGGAGCCGGAAAGCGTGGCAGGGGAGCAAATGCTCCGCTTCGTAAAGGAATCGGACGTGCTGGCCCGAAAGCCGGATCTGCGGCTGTATGGGTTCAACCACCCCAACCCGGTGGACGAGAGCAACTTCCACGGCTACGAGTTCTGGCTCACCATCCCCGAGGATATGGAGGTGCCCGCGCCCTTGGAGAAGAAGCAATTCTCCGGGGGCCTGTACGCCGCCCACATGATCCCCTTTGGGGACTTCCACCAGTGGGCGTGGCTGGACCAGTGGGTGCGGACCAATGGGGACTACCAATACCGGGGCCAGGGCTCCCCCGAGAATATGTTCGACGCCCTGGAGGAGCACCTGAACGCCTACACCCACCTGGGCCAGGGGGATTTGAACCCCGTGGGCCTTCAACTGGACCTGCTGATCCCCGTGGAAAAGAAGCCGGAATAAGGAAGCCGGAATAGGGAAGCCGAAATAAGGAAGAAGAAATAAGGAGGTCCCGGGAAGATCCCGGGGCCTCCGGCCCGTCCCCGCCCGTCACCCCCCAAGCACCCCGGAAATGGCCCTTGCGCCAATAGGGTCAATCTGCTAAAATAGACGGGGTTTACCTAAGAGGAAAGCGACAAAAAACCGCAAGGGGGAAGGCCATGATGGGCAAGGTTCACGTATTTGACCACCCGTTGATCCAGCATAAGCTGAGCATGATGCGCAACAAGGAAACAGGCCCCAAGGATTTTCGGGAGCTCCTGGAAGAGATCGCCATGCTGATGGTCTACGAGGTCACAAGGGATCTGCCCACCCAGGAGGTGGAGGTGGAAACCCCCCTGTGCAAGGCCACCACCCGGATGCTCAGCGGCAAGGCCATCGGCCTGGTGCCCATTCTGCGGGCGGGCCTGGGCATGGTGGACGCGGTGATGAACCTGATTCCCAACGCCAAGGTAGGGCATATCGGCCTGTACCGGGACCC
>JARKQO010000448.1 GCA_029974855.1 Eubacteriales bacterium | reverse complement strand
GGCGCGCATGAAGGCGTCATAGTTCTTCTCCAGGCGAAACAGCCGCTTCATAACCCCATACCCGATCCGCTTGCACGAAAACACAAAGCCCCCGAAATAGAGCTCCGTCAGCAGCAGCTTCACCTTATCAAGCTTGCCGCGCTGGCTTTGCTTAGCCTCGTTTTCCTTGGTGAACGCCTCAAAATCAAACCACCCGCGCTTGGTAAAGTCAAAGTCGATCCCCTCCTTGGCAAAGAAGGGCACCATATCGTCCCGGTGCCATTGGCCCCGGATGCAGCCCCAGCAAAGGGTGGGCTTGCTGCCGTAGTCGAAAACCAGGTTTTTGTTCTCTTGCATGCAATAGAACTTCTTTTTGGTGCGGTCGGTTCTGCGGGTGGAGAAGGCCTCCCAGGTCCAGGGGGTGTTCCCGGGCTTCCAGGTGCGCTTCAGGTCCTTGGTGCGCCATAGGGTGGATTGCATGCTCAGGCGGTAGCGGGCAATGGGGTAATATTCCTGAAGCCCCGGAAACTCCGGGCTGGGAAAGCCCGGCTGCCCCATGTAACCAAAGTTGATGCTGGAGATGGCGGGGTCCTTTTTCATGGCGTCCACGTACAAATCAATCCTGGCCTGGTCCGCGGGGGCGCGCAGGAAGTAATCCTCCAGCAGCCAGATCACAAAGGGGGTTTTCACCTCCCGCAGATGGCGCAGCATCCGGGTGCCGTAGGAGGGCGCTTTCCGGTCCTTGTAGAACTGAAAGCACCGGATGTTCCAGCCTTCCTTCTCATACACCCTGGATTCTGTGTTGAGGATGATGGGATAGCTTTTGGCCTGGGGCCAATACCGCTCCAGCAGCAAAAAAAACGGGTCCCAGAGGTCCGAATAGGCGTCGCTGGAGCAAATCATCAGGGTAACATCCGCGTTCTCCCGGGGGGAGGGGCTTCTTGTGGGCATCGTATTCCTTCTCCTTGCCAAAGCTTGGCTTCCATGGGCATCCTGTCAGGGGATCATGCTTGTGGCCGGGCCGCCCTTTTGGAAAAGGCATGGGAGAGCAATTGCAGACTCCTTTGCAAATAGGGGCTTTTCAGGTTTCCCAGCCCAAAGACCAGGTTGGTCACCAGCAACGTGGCCACGCCGGAAAGGGCCAGGCCCAGGAAGTTGCTCTGCCAGCCCCAAATCAGGGGATGGACGGCGTAATGCAAAACGCCATAGATCACCAGGCCCTGGAGGATCGTTTTGGCCGCCAGCCAGTAATAGGGCCCGCCTTTGCCCCCGAACACCTC
>JARKQO010000447.1 GCA_029974855.1 Eubacteriales bacterium | reverse complement strand
GCGGCGGGCGGGGCATCCTTCCGGGGCTGCCCGGGCTGCTTGGGGGAGGACCGCCCCGCCAGGGAGGCGGCCAGGCCCATGGCCACGAACAGCACCGCCGTCCACAGCAGCGCCCCAAAGGGCGAGGCGATGGGCTGCTTCCAGAACCAGATGTCCCGCTTGGTCACCATAGGCGCGGCCTTCAGCCCCGCCAGGGCAAAAAGGGTCAGGTTGCTGGCCAGCAGGTAAAACAGGGATTTGCGCCCTGTATCCCGGAGCCACTGCTCTATGGGGGAAAGCAGCCGGGGTGTCTTTTCCATCCGGCTTGCCAGGAAGCTCATCACCGCCGGGAAGAACCCCGCCAGCACCACCCAGAACAGGGAAGGGGGGAAGCGCTGGGGCAGCCCCGCCAGCACGATGTGGAGGATCCCCGCCGCGCTGGCCCCCAGGCCGATGAAAGCCAGCGCCAGCCCGTGCTTTCTGGTGCTCTGCCAATAGGCCCCCGCCAGAAAGTAGGGGGCATACTGCACCACCGGAAAGCAGAAAAAGGAGCGGGTGCCGATGAACAGCCCCGCCACAGGGGAGGTGATGCGCTCATAGGGCAAAAAGCACAAGGCCAGGCACCCGGCGCAGGCCAGCAGCGTGGGGACCAGCCGGGTGGAAAGCCATTTGAGAGGCCAAAGCAGCGCCAGCACCGCCAGGGCGTAGGCCGCAAAGGCCGCCAAAAACTCCGACCAGCCGGGGATGTCTTTCAGCAGCATCACCCGTTCCACGGTAAGGGTATTAAAGGGCGCACCTTCAAAAAGCAGCTTGAACCCCAGCCCCGACAGCACGAATACCCCGTACAGCATCACAGCGGACTTCAGCACCCGGGGCGCGGCCTGGCGGAAGGGCCTGTGAAGGTATGCCGCCGCCGAGGTCCGGCCAAAGCAGAATACAAAGGTAGGAAATACCAGCACGTTGATGGTTTCGATCAAGGTGGGAACCGCCGGGAAGGCCCCGCCGTTGCCAAAAAATTGAAGCACGTGGGCGTAGACCATCAGGAGAACCAGAAACCCCCGGATTCTGTCAACGCTTTTGTCGTATCCCATGGCTTATCCCTTGATGGCCGAGCCCAGGTTGAGCCCGGTCAGGAAGTATTTCTGCGCCCCTAGATAGATCAAAAACGTGGGGATCATCCCCAGCACGCCCCCGGCCAGCTGGCGCACGATGTG
>JARKQO010000441.1 GCA_029974855.1 Eubacteriales bacterium | reverse complement strand
GGAACGCCTCCCGGGTGTCCGGGTCGCTGAGGTGCACCTCCACGGTGGGAAGGCCCACAGCCTTCACCGCGTCCAGCAGCGCCACGCTGGTATGGGTGTAGGCTGCGGGGTTGATCACAATGCCCTCAAAGGCACCAGCCGCCTGCTGAATCCAATCCACCAGCACGCCCTCGTGGTTGCTCTGGCGAACCTCCACCCCCACCCCCAGCCGGGCGCAATGGGCCTCGATCCGCTCTGTCAATTCCCCGTAGGTTTCCCGCCCGTAAATCTCCGGCTCCCGCCTGCCCAGCAGGTTCAGGTTAGGGCCGTTCAGCACCAGTATGTTCATCAAATTCCTCCATCACTTGCAAGGCCGCCGCCTCGGGGCCCTTGATTCCGTCCACCGCCGCGTGGGAAACCGCCGCGTACAAAGGCCTCCGCGCCTCGTACAGCGCGGGAAGGTCCTTGGACAGGGGGCGGTTTCCGGCCTTCAGCTCCTCCAGGGGGCGCTGCAACCAGTATACCCGGCTGTTCATGGCCAGGGCGGTCCGGTTTTCTTCCCGCAGCACCGCGCCGCCCCCCGTAGCCAGGACGATGCCGCTCTTTTCCGCCGCCTGCTTCAGCAGCCGGGATTCAATGCCCCGGAAGGCCGCCTCCCCCTGCCGGAGGATAATCTCCTCGGAGGTATGGCCCGTGTCCTCCCGCACCAAGGCGTCCACGTCCACAAAGGGGCGGTTCATGCGCCGGGCCAGGGCTATGCCTACCGTGCTCTTGCCGCTGCCGGGCATCCCTACCAAGGCGATGTTCTCCATGCTTTTCAGCAGCGCGGCATACACGCCCTTGGTTTCCTCGGGCGGAATGTCCCGGTTCAAAAAAACCTGGGCCGCCGCCCGCCCCTGGGCCGCCAGCATCCACAGCCCCCCCGCCGCCGGGATGCCCCGGGCCCTCGCCTCCAGCACCAGCCGGGTGCGGAGGGGGTTGTACACCAAGTCCAGCACCCCCTCCAGGGCGGGAAAATGCTCCAAGGAAACAGGGATTTCTTCTCCATGGGGGTACATGCCCACCGGGGTGGCGTTCACCAGCAGCGCCGCGTCCCTGTGCTTTTCCAGGTTGCCATAGTGGTCCTCTCCCTGGCGGGAGATATGGGTTACCGAAGCCGCACCCCGTTCCCGCAGCACCACGGCCACGGTTTGGGCCGCCCCGCCGGTGCCCAGCACCACGGCCTTCTTCCCTTTGGGGGAAAAGCCCGTGTGATCCAGCAACTCCGCAAACCCGGCGTAATCCGTGTTGTCCCCGTAGATGCGCCCCTGGCCCTGAAAGCGCAGCAGATTTACGTTGCCCAACCGCCGGGCCACCGGGGACAGTTCGTGGCAGAAGGGAACCACTGTCTTTTTGTAGGGGATGGTCACGTTCAGGCCCTGGAGGTCCCCCCGGCACAGAAAGGCCTCCACCCCCTCCGGGGGCACCTGGTACAGGGCATAGTCCTCCAGGCCGAAATGCCGGTAGATCAAGGGGGAATAGCTGTGCCCCAGCCTTTCCCCCAGCAGTCCGAAGCCCATGGCCTACCTCACCTCGCTGTAGCTGCCCAAAAACACGAAGAGCTGATCCCTGGAGGAGCATTCCCCCAGCAGGCGCACCACGTCCTGGGACCACACCGAGGCCTCGAAATCAAAGTAGAACAGGAATTCAAAGTCCCGCCCCACAATGGGCCTGCTCTCCAGCTTGGTCAGGTTCAGCCCCAAGGCGGCGAACCGGGCGATCATCCGGTACAGGGCCCCGGGGGTGTGCTCCACGGACAGCATCAGGCTGATGCGGTCCGCGCCGGGGTAAATGGCCATTTCCTTAGCGATGCAGATGAAGCGGGTGTAATTGTTCTCGTTGTTTTGCACATGCTCGGGAAGGGACTCCAAGCCGTAGAGAACCGCGCAGTTGCCCGAGGACAGGGCGGCCATGTCCCTCCGGTCCGACTCCGCCACCAGCTTGGCGGCCGCGGCGGTGTTTTCGCAAACCACCACCTTGATGTCCGGGTGGCGGTTCAAAAAATCGCTGCACTGGCCCAGGGCCTGCTCGTGGGAGATAATCTCCCTGATCTCCGCAAGCTTTGCTCCGGGTTTCACCAGCAGGTTGTGGTCGATGTGCATGCGGATGCTGCGGACGATGTGGAACCGGTAGCGCCGCATCAAATCGTACACGGCGCTGACGGAGCCGTTGGAGCTGTTTTCGATGGGCAGCACCCCGAACTCGCACAGCCCCTTTTCCACAGCCTGAAAAACCCCCTCGAAGCTGCGGAAGTACACGATGTCCGGCATATTGAAAAGCTTATCACAGGCCATTTGGGAGTAGGCCCCCTCCACGCCCTGGCAGGCGATGGAGCCCTTGCGGGGAAACTGCCCGCTCCGGGCGATGGCCGCCCGGATCTCCTGGGTCAGCGGGGTCTCCCCGTCCAGGAAGGTCTCCTGGTAGGAACGGCTCAGGTCGAACACCACGGAATAGAGCATCCGGACATACAAATCCAGGGGTTCCCCCGCCTGCTTCCCCACCCGGCTGAGAATCTCCCGCTCCCGGGTGCGGTCCAGCACCTTGATCCCCTGCTCCTTCTTGTGCCGGGCCACCTGGGCGGAAATCTCCATTCGCTTGCAGAAAAGGTCTGTGAGCTGGGTATCAATGCCGTCCAATTGGGCGCGCAATTCTTGCAAGTCCATCTTCTGTCTCCTTTCAGCTTACAGCAGAAAATCCAGAACTACCAAGGCTGCCACAGCCTCCACGCAGGGCACCGCCCGCAGGGCCACGCAGGGATCGTGCCTGCCCTGAATCCGCAAGGGAGCCTCGGCCATGGCCCGTACATCCACCGTTCTTTGCTCCTGCCCAATGGAGGGGGTGGGCTTGAAGGCCACCCGGAAGATCACCGGCATGCCTGTGGTAATGCCCCCGATGACCCCTCCGTGGTGGTTGGTGGCGGTTTGCACGGCCCCATCCTTGAGGATGTAAGGATCGTTATGTCGGCTGCCCCGCATCCCTGCGGCGGCAAAGCCTGCGCCAAACTCCACCCCCCGCAGAGCGGGAATCCCGAACAGGGCGGCGGCCATCCGGTTTTCGATCCCGTCAAACATCGGGTCCCCCATGCCTGCGGGCAGGCCCACAATGCCGCATTCCACGATTCCGCCTACGCTGTCCAGCTGGGCGGCGGCGGCTTCAATCTCCCGGGCCATGGCCTCCCCAGCCGCTTCCTCCAGCACGGGGATGCTTCTTTGGCCGGGCAAGCGCAGCTCCTGAGGGGCCAGCTCCACCGGGTCAAAGCCCCGGTCCCGCACGGAGCCCACGGCCTGGGCATGAGCCCCGATCACTACCCCCCGCCTCTCCAGAATCTGCAAGGCGATGCCCCCGGCCACGCACAGGGGCGCGGTGAGCCGCCCGGAGAAGTGGCCTCCTCCCCGGGGGTCGTTGTGGCCCCCATACCGGACCCGGGCCGGATAATCCGCGTGGGAGGGCCGGGGTAAATCCGCCAGGCTGGCGTAGTCCCCGGAGCGCACATCCCCGTTTTCCAGCACCGCGCACAGGGGCGCGCCGCAGGTGCGGCCCTCCAGCAAACCGGACAAAATCCGGGGTTCGTCCCGTTCCTTCCGGGAGGTGGACAGAGCGTTCCGCCCGGGAGCCCGGCGGTCCAGAAAGGCTTGCAGCCGCTCCAGATCCACCTGCTCCCCGGGGGGCAGGCCGTCCACCACCACGCCCACGGCTTCCCCGTGGGACTGCCCGAAAACGGACACCTTGAGCTTATTCCCCAGCATCGAGGACATGGCATTTCCCTCCCAACGCTTCAAAATCCTCAAAGAAGGACGGATAGGATTTGTTCACCGCCTCGGCCCCCTGAAGCACCGTTTCCCCTGCGCAGAGGGTGGCGGCGATGGCCCCCGCCATGGCGATGCGGTGATCTCCGGCGCAGGAAACGGTGCCGCCCCGCAGCGCTGGCTTTCCCTCCACCACCAGCCCCTGCGGCTCTTCCCTGGCGTCTCCTCCCAAAGCGTTGATCATCCCGGCCACGCTGGCCAGGCGGTCGCTCTCCTTGAGGCGCAGCCGGGCCCCGTTAACAAAGCGGGTAACGCCGGGGGTGACCGAGGCCGCCACTGCTAAGATGGGCAGCAGGTCCGGGATATCCCGCAAATCGATGGTCAGGGGGCAGCGCTCCTCCCCGGCGCTCACGGCCACGCCCTCCTGCCCGGCACTGACCCGGGCCCCCCATCGCTCCAGCAGCGCCGCCACCGCCGCGTCCCCCTGGGGCGAGGGCAAGCGCAGCCCGGCGCAGCGCACCGGTCCCGTGAGGGCCCCAGCCACCAAAAAAAAGGCGGCGTTGGACCAATCCCCCTCCACCTGAACCTCCCCCGGGGAGCGGTAGCCTTGGCCCCGGGGAACCAGAAAGCCCTTTGGGGTTGCCTGGACCCCGATCCCAAAGCGGGACAGGGCGGCGCAGGTCATGTCCACATAGCCGGCGGATTCCAGCGGCCCCAGAAGGTCGATCTGGCCTCCCTCCCCTGTCAGGGGAAGGGCCAGCAGCAGCCCGGTGATGAACTGGGAGCTCACGTCCCCGGGCAACTGGTAGCGCCCCGGTTGTAGCTTTCCCTCCAGCGTCAGGGGAAGCCCCTCTCCCACAACCCGGACACCGCCCTGTGCAAGGGCCTGGAGCAAGGGCCCCAGGGGACGCCGGGGCAGCCTGCCGGAGCCCAAAAACGTGGCATGGCAGCCCAGGGCCGCCGCCACAGGCAGCAAGAACCGCAGGGTGGAGCCGCTATCCCCTCAGTCCAGCACACGCGAAGGGGAACGCTCGGCAATGGGGCTGACCGAGAT
>JARKQO010000427.1 GCA_029974855.1 Eubacteriales bacterium | reverse complement strand
CGGAGCAAACCAAGCGGGTGCGGGTATTCGCCCGGGACATGTCCATCGAACACTTGTTTGACGTGGGGGTATTGGGCGTGGAGCACGCGTTGCTGCCGGATTAGGGCATGGTGACCGCCGGGGACCTGGTGATCGGCGCGGACAGCCACTCCTGCACCTACGGCGCGCTGGGGGCCTTTTCCACAGGGGTGGGCTCCACCGATATGGCGGCGGCCATGGCCTACGGCAAGGTGTGGCTGCGGGTGCCAGCCGCCATCTCCGTGGTGCTCACGGGCAGGCTTCGCCCCTACGTTTCCGGCAAGGACGTGATTTTGCACCTCATCCATGAGATCGGCGTGGACGGGGCGCTGTATGAATCCCTGGAGTTTTCAGGAGAGGGCGTGGCGTCCCTTTCCATGGACGACCGGCTGTGCGTCTGCAACATGGCCATCGAGGCCGGGGCCAAGAACGGCATCTTCCCGGTGGATGAAAAAACCCTTTCCTATTTGAAGGAGCATGGGGCCAAGGAGCCCAGGGTATACGCCGCCGACCCGGACGCCGCCTATGAGCGGACCATTGCTATCGATCTTTCCGCATTGACCTCCGTGGTGGCCTTCCCCCATCTGCCGGAAAACGGCAAAACCTTCGATCAAATTGGAGAGGTGCCCATCCATCAGGTGGTGGTGGGCTCCTGCACCAACGGGAGGCTGTCGGATTTGCGGGAGGCCGCCGAGATTCTGAAAGGCCGCAAGGTCCACAAAGACGTGCGGGCATTGATCATCCCGGCCACCCAGAAAATTTGGCTGGACGCCATGAAGGAGGGCCTGCTGGAAATCTTCATCAACGCGGGCTGCGCCGTATCCACCCCCACCTGCGGCCCCTGCCTGGGGGGCCATATGGGCATTTTGGCCCGGGGCGAGCGTTGCGTGGCCACCACCAACCGGAACTTCGTAGGCCGCATGGGGGACCCGGGGAGCGAGGTATACCTGGCCAGCCCGGCGGTGGCGGCGGCCTCGGCGGTGGCCGGGAAGCTGGCGGCGCCGGAAGCCTTGACGTGAGGATGTGGGCGCTATGCCTGCGATCCTGAAAGGAGCACAAAAATGATTTTGCATGGAAACGCCCTGTGCTACGGCGACAACGTGGACACCGACGTCATCATCCCCGCCCGGTACCTGAATACCTCCGACCCCAAGGAGCTGGCCGCCCACTGCATGGAGGACATCGATCCGGATTTCCTGACAAAGGCAAAGCCCGGGGACGTGATCGCGGCGGGGCGGAATTTCGGCTGCGGCTCCTCCAGGGAGCACGCGCCCTTGGCCATCCAAACGGCAGGCATCTCCTGCGTGATTGCCAAGAGCTTCGCCCGCATCTTCTACCGCAACGCCATCAACATCGGCCTGCCCATCATCGTCTGTGACGGAGATTTCAGCAGCGGCGACGCCCTGGAAATCGACCTGGCCCAGGGCGTGATCCTCAACAAGACCACCGGGGAGAAGCACTCCTTTCCGCCCTTTCCGGCCTTTTTGCAAAAGATCATAGAGTCCGGCGGGCTGATGAACGCCATGGCCGGAGGGGAGATCGCATGACCTACCACATTGTGTTGGTGCCCGGCGACGGCATCGGGCCGGAGATCGTGGAGGGGGCCGTGGCGGTGCTGACGGCTGTGGGGAAAAAATTCGGCCACACCTTCCGGTTTGAAACGGTCCTGGCCGGAGGCGCGGCCCTGGACCGTTTCGGCGTGCC
>JARKQO010000426.1 GCA_029974855.1 Eubacteriales bacterium | reverse complement strand
GATATCGCCGCCGGAGCTCCAGAACCGCCTGGGCGCACCACAAATCGGCCCCCATGGCCCCGCCGGAGCGGAACACGGTGAAGCCCTGGGCGATGGCTTGGCGTATGGAGGCTTTGATGGCGGCATAGAGCGCCGAAAAGGCGGGGGAGGATTCCCGCTCACCGCCGGGGATTTGGGCGGGGCGGTGGCCGGTGAAGGCGCAGATTTTTTCGTTCATAGGGATGCCCCCTCCGCTTTCGTCATGGGATTGGACGCCTTCGCCCAGGCTGTGGCAGCTTGTTCCATTATAGTCAATATGTTAAGCATAGTCAACTGATTGAGCAGGATAGAATGAGCTGGGTGATCGAAATGATATCATACAAGCCGTTCTATGAAACGCTGCTCCGCAAAGGGATTACGGAATATCATCTGATCTATAAGCAGGGGATATCCGCCAATACCATTCACAGGATGAAGATGGGGCAAGCCATCAGCACAAAGACGTTGGATGCGCTGTGCTTTATTCTGGGCTGCGAAGTGTCGGACATTATCAAATATGTAAGGGACGAATAAGCGGCGAACCGCAATGTGAGGCAGAGAGGAAGCACGCTCCAGGTACCATCAACCCAACAGGACCCTAAGGAGAGGATATGCGGCTATGAGGAGTTCAGCAAGGCAAACCCGTGGGCTTTCAGGATTTTCAAGGCTGTTGGCGCTGACGCTAACCCTTGCCCTAACGTTACCCCTGGCCCTTATACTGTGCCTGTACCCCCACGCACCGGCAATCGCGGCGGAGACCCCCTTCCGGCTGCTGGCCAGCGTGGAAAACCAGGACATGGAGGGCTTGCTCACCGCCTACGCCAAAACCCAGGGGATCGCGGTGGAGGTAACCTACCAAAGCACCATGAAGCTCATGGGCACCCTGAACCAGGAGCAATGCCCCTATGACGGGGTGTGGCTGTCCAACTCCATCTGGCTGTATATGCTAAACGGCAAGCAGAAGATCACCGATTCCAAGGTGACGGCCATCAACCCCATCGTCTTTGGCATCAAAAAATCCAAGGCCGAGGCCCTGGGGTTCACCCAAGGGGAGGTGTCCATGGGGGACATCCTGGGGGCGGTGAGAAGCAAGGAGCTTTCCTTTTTGATGCCCTCCGCCACCCAAACCAACAGCGGGGCCTCGGCCTACCTGGGCTTTGTGAGCGCCTTGGCGGGGAACCCGGAGGTGCTGACCCTCAGGATGCTGGAGGACCCGGCGCTTCACGAGGGGATCACGGAGCTGTTTTCCGGCGTGGCCCGCAATTCCGGCAGCGAGGAGTATGTGGGGCAGCTGTACCAACAGGGCGGGTACGACGCCATGGTGAATTACGAGTTTCTGATGATCGGCCTCAACCAGCGCCTGGAGCGGGAGGGGCAGGAGCCCCTGTACCTGATTTATCCCCGGGAGGGGGTATCCATCAGCGATTCGCCCTTTGCCTATATCGACCACGGGAATGGGGAAACAAAGGCCGATTTTT
>JARKQO010000392.1 GCA_029974855.1 Eubacteriales bacterium | reverse complement strand
GTTCCGATTCCTCCTTGTGACGCTATTTGGGTATGTTCAGCATACCCCGGATAACCTGACAACGGCATGTCAGGTTATCCATAGTGGCAGAGGGTTTTTTGCAGCTTTTCCCTCAGGATCGCCTTGGCATGCTCCGGCTGGAGCAGCTGCAGGTGCTCTCCAAAGGAGAGGAGCATCCCGTAGACCCAGGGGTCCTCGGGCCAGAAGGCGGTGACGGTATAGCTGCCGTCCTGATTTTGGGAAACCTGCGCCTGGTTGAACTCGTCAAAGACCCGGTAAGCCATTTCCGGGGCGATTTGGAACCGGAAGAGCGCCATGGGCACAGGGAAATCCTCCTCCTGGGCGGGGTCTCCGGCGGGGGGCTGGCAAAAGGCCTCCCCGGTCAATGCCGCCTCCCGGATGCGGGTGAGCTTGAAGGTGCGATGGTCGTTCTTGATCAGGCAGAAGCCCTTCAGGTACCAGGCCCTGTGCTTGAAGCACAGCTGGGTGGGCTGGACCCGGCGAAGGCTCCGCTCCCCATAGGCGCTGTAATAGGAAAACTCCACCACCCGCCTGTCCAAAATAGCGGTTTTCAAAAGGGAAAACAGGTCCCCATGCTGGTCGCCCCAGTCGGAAAAATCCACCTGGAGCCACTGGGTGGTGCTTTTGTGGAACAGGCCGGACAGTTTGCCCAGCACATCCCCGGCGTCCTCCGCCTTCAGGGCGGAAAGCCCCTGGAGGGCGGAGAGAATCTCCCCCTGCTCCTTTTCGCTGAGGAGGGATTTGTTCAGCACAAAATCCTCCACCAGCCGGATGCCGCCGCCCTTGCCCTTGCTGGTGTACACGGGGATACCCGCCAAGGCCAAGGTGTCGATGTCCCGGTAGATGGTGCGCTGGGACACCTCAAAGCGCTCCGCCAGCTCTTTGGCGGTAACGGTTTTCTTGTTCATGAGGATGTAGAGGATTTCAAAGAGGCGGCTGATCTGCATGGCCATCACCCGATGACAGTATACGGCACACAGGCGGCGGGCACAATGGGGAGATGGGGGAAACGCACAGCAGGGGCCGCAACCCTGGAAGGCCGGCCCCTGCGGGGAACGGGCCTGATCAGAAGAGCTTTCGGTAGTCCTCCTGGGTGTCCACGTCCTTCATATCGATGGGGAAGGCGGCCATTACCTGGCCGGTATAGGCGTCCAGTTCCACCTTCACGTTGGGCAGGCGTTCCCCGTCCTGGCCGCAATAGGCCACCAGCGCCTTGCCGAAGGCCTTGTCGCTGTCATACTGGTTTGGCATGCGGAATGATAGCGTACGGGCATTCTACCGCAACTATGAGGCTGGAAAGCCCTATGGGCCCCACGCCGTTGTCACCGACCGCCGGGATCACGCCCATACGGAGGACGGCATTGACTTGATGGCGACGGACAGCGGCGCAGGAGTGAGGATGGCGCCATGCTAAACGATATGCTGTTTGAGGAATTGCCGGAAGAGGTGCAAAAGCGCGGGGCTGTGCAAATGGTGCTTCGCTTTACCCAAAGGGAGTACTGGTACTGGTTCGATGGGGAAAAGCTGTGGATGCATGCCCTATCCTCTGAGGGAGATGGAATGCCCGTGACTCTGACGGCCGTAAAAAGCCGGTGAACCGGCAAGGTCCACTGATGCGCGCCATTGCCGGGCTTTGAGCATAGTAAACCAGTATGATGCCGGACCCTCAAAGCTCATCCTCTGATGTGAGAATGCCGAACAAAAAGTAAACAATAAAGTGGGTTCGTGGGGGTTTGATTTCGCGACATAACCAAAGGCGCACCTAAACGGCAACGTTTGAGGCGTGTTCATGTTTTTTGCAACAAATGGGGCTTATTTTTTATAAGATATGCTATATTTAGCGAAATTCCGGAAAGGTGGGTCAAAAAAGATGCGATGATTTCATACACAGTATACTGACTCTCGTTGTTGACCGGCAAATCCACCCCGCCGAATTTTGAGATTCGTCATGTCCTCTTGATGCCGTTTAAAAGCCGCTGTAACAATAACAGCTTTTCGGGCGGTGTGTCATAACTGACAATGCCGCAGCCGAATAAGAATTTCGGATAGCTGCCGCAGGCCTCCACTACCTTCCGGGTTTCCTCCAGCATTTGCCGCTCTGTTCCCATCTGCACTGTTTTGGGCTGAATGCTGGCCCGCAGGCATGCCCCGTGCCGGGAACACAGCTCCTTGAAATACAAGCGGTCGGTCTGATAGTCTGCCATCAGCAATGACGTTCCTGTCTCCAGCATTTGAGGCACGATCTGGGTGGTGTTTCCGCCGCTGATCAGCGCGACATTCTGCTGTCCCAGCGCCTTTATCTCTTGAATCAGCTGTTTTTCCACCTGAAACACATGTTCTTTGTACAAAGCCGGCGAAAGCAGGGGCGGCGCTATCCACGATTCGTTGATGGAAATTCCCAGACCTCTTTTGATAAAGCTTCCGGCAAAGGCCAGCCCTGTTTTTCTGGCAAAATGCATCAATTCGAGGGCAAACTCGGGTTCCACCATCAGATCCATCACAAAATTTTCAAAACCCCTCAGAATACACGCCAAGGTAAATGGTCCGACAATCGCGCCGTTTACGGCAACTTCTTTGCCAACCTCCTCGGCAATTTTCGCGGTAGCCTCGACAATCATGGGCATGCGCCCGTCTTTCTCGGGGTCGGGCAACTTCATGCCTTTTAAATCCTCGGGGTCGTTTACTAAAATATCGTCTATCGAAGGCAGGTCGTTATTGGCGTAATAGTGCACCCCGGCTCCCAGCGCTTCCACTTCAATGTTGTAAATATCCACCCCCACCGCAATGAGATCGTGCTTGTATAAACGGTACGCGGCAAGCTGCCCCTCCACAATCAAATCCGAGCTCTGCGCCACCTGCGAAGGCGATTTCCCAATGAGACTTGCCGCATGCTCATAGACAGTGGGTACAAAAGGTATCCTTGATGGAATTTCATTGCGACCCATTTGCGCAAACAGTTCTTTTCCGGTCATTTGCTCAACTCCTGATTTTAAATAGTGTTAACACAAGATATGTGGCATAATAGGAGGATATTGATAAGGATTGATCGATGGGCCAGAGATTGAATGGCTGATGATCAACGCCAGTCATGTGAAGCTTCACCCGCAGGAAACAGGGACCGTCGGGGGGAACCAGGATATGGGGAAAGCAAAAGGAGGCTTAATACCAAAATACATTTGGCCGTGGATGCGAATGGTATGCCGGTTAGAGTCTTGTTACAACAGGTACCACTGCTCTGATTGAGGCGGCCATGGCGGCAGGCATGCAGGCGCCTATCCCGCCCAAACGCAACCGCAAAGAGCAAGGGGAATACGACGAATATCTTTACACACTGCGCCATTTGGTGGGAAATACGTTCCTGCCTCTCAAACGCTGGCGGGGTATCGCAACTCGCCATGCCAAACAAACAGCCCCCTTTGTAGCAGGCATTCAGATTCGTTGCATTCTCCTTTAGGGAAATGTCCCAGCCCAATATCCTATCAATACGATCTGAATACTCAACAACACTATTTTATCACAAATAAAACCACTGTCAACTTGAGTCTATCAATTGACGATGGGTTTTTTGGCAAAGTCACTAATGATTGATAAACCTTGCAGACCCTTTACCCCGAGCAGGGCACATTGTTATTTTCATATCAGAAAAGAATCCCAGATAGTGTCTACACGAAATAGACAAATGGGATAAAATGTAGAATGCTATACGCATGGAGGAGGATGCGGAGGATGTATAGGATGTCAAAGAGGCGGCTAATCTGCATGGCCATCACCCGATGACAGTATACGGTACACAGGCGGGCACAACGGGGAAATGGGGAAAACGCAAGCCGGGCCCCGGTCCGGGAAGGCCGGCCCCCTACTCAGCGGAGGGAGGTTTGCTGGAGGTCCTTCAACCGCTTCATCAACATTTTCATGCCCAGCTCCATGTCGATGTCAGACGCCACATTGACGCTGAGATCGCCGTTGTCCCCATGGGAAACGGCCAATTTTTTGACGGCTCTGATATCGTCGGGAAACAGCCGCCTTTTTCTCTTCTTCAACAGGTCGATCATACCCCTGTAATTGGCGAAATTCAGCAGCGCGTTGTGGGGCGAATAATCCGTTTTTGCGCCATGGTCCTCTTCCAGGCATTCATTCCAGGCGATGGCGGCGCAATCATATAAAATGGGATAGTCAAGTTCGCCCTCATGAAAAGGCTCGGCTAACGCGATGAGCTTCGCGGACATTTTCATGTGGTCCGGACCATCGGAAAGGTCCACAGACTGACCGTTCCTTTCCTTTATTGCCTTTTGGAATTGGGGATCAACACCAGGGTATTTTGCGTTGCTTTTCTTACCCATAAATGCTCAACTCCGCTTTCGCCGTCCATGTGCCATTGATTTACAAGCGCCTCAAATGTGTCATTTTCGAGGTGGGCATAGGGGAATCCTGTCATAGGGCGTAATTCTATCGCCGGGCCAGGAAGGCCCGCCATGGCAAGGTTTTGGATACAATAAAAAACCATCTATTGGGTTTGGCAATAGATGGTTTCTGATTTGTCTGATTCACCATCTCCCTATCTAGCAGAAGCAAAAACTCCATATGTAATAATGGCGCCCCGATAAACACCCCAAGGCGTGGATGCGTAAACTGCAAGTGAGGGGTGCTATGTATGATGGGGCCGGATGGATTTTTGTGGCGCTCATTGTTGGAAGAATGATTAGATTTATGTTTGCTGGAAGGGATGACCACAATGATTGAATTGACTGCATTTTTGACCGGCATCCGGGCGATCCGGGAACTGGACCCCATCTACCGCCTGGGCGGCTCCGGCGTGGACGGCACCTGCGACTGTATCGGGCTCATCATCGGAGCCATCCGCCGGGCTGGAGGATCGTGGACCGGGACCCATGGGAGCAATTACGCGGCCCGGAGTGAGATGACCGGGTTGCGCAGGATCACAAGCGCCTCCGGGTTGTCCGTAGGCGAGGCGGTTTACAAAGCGAGGACCCCGGAGGATGCCGGGTATGACCTGCCCTCCAAGTACCAGGCCAGCGGGGACCTGCTAGATTACTACCACGTGGGCGTGGTGATGGCCGTGGCTCCCCTGGAGATATGGCATTGCACGACGGACTCCGGGAGCGGCGGAATTAAGGTGGACACCAGGCTGGGGGCGTGGGCCTGGGCCGGGCGGCTCAAAAAGATTGACTATGATGGGAGCGGGGTGGAAGAAATGACGCAAAAAGCAACGGTCACGGCCCCCTCCGGCTCTACGGTGAATCTGCGGTCAACGCCTGATACCAGCGAGCCATACCTGGCCAGGGTGCCCTTGGGTACGGTAGTGGATGTGCTGGAGCTAGGCAGTGAGTGGTGCGCCGTAATAGCCCTGGGCAAGCGAGGGTATATGATGAGGCGGTTTTTGGTCCTGGAGGGAGACGGTGACGAGCCGGATGACTTGGGCGGAGATTATGTCACCCGCGCCGAGCATGAGGCCAAAATGGCTGATTTTGAGGCAAGGCTGGCGGCGCTGGAAGCCCGTGTGGACGGGATAGAAGGGAACATCCGGGGGTGAATGCAGTGCCGCTGCCATAGGTAAGTGCATAAAGTACAAGGGGGAGTGACGCCTTTGAGCGATACCATCATGGTAGCCCTGGTATCCTTCGCAGCCACCCCCATCACCAGTATGGGCGGATACAAGCTGATTGCCTAGCCGGTGGAGCAGTTGGAGAAGAAAGTGAAGCGGCACAACGCCGTGGTGGGCATGACCGCCGTGCTGGAAGAAAAGATCCGCGTGGACAATCGCCGGCTTGCTGGCTTTGAGGACGCGGAAAAGCGCCGCGGCGCTTGAAAAAGCAAAGGAGGAATCACCATGGAGCCTAAAGTGGACTGGAAGGACGTTGGGATCCGGGCCGTCAAAACTTTTTTGGAGACGGCCATCAGCTATCTCATCGCGGCCCTGGGGGGCGTGGATTTCGGGAGCGATCTGGGCCAGACCTTCTGGATCGGGTTGGGGCTGTCCGCCGGTGCGGCGGGCCTGTCCGCCGTCTGGAACGGCGTGTTGCAGCCTATTATTGCGGTTGCGGTAGTGTCAGAGGATAAGCCGCCCGCTGGGGAGGATTGATTGATGGAAGCCCCCGCCGGCCTCGGCTGGCGGGGGCATCTTATGACTTGTTCTTGAATAAACCCGTCAGCGACGCCAGACCGCCAACGGGCTTGGTTTCAGTTTTTGGGGCTTACTGCTTTTGCCAAACGGTCCATAGAGCCGATGAGCTTCAGCACGATGGCGCATTGATTGGGGGTTAGCCCTTCCACCCGGGCAAGCAGCTTTTCTCTTGGGTCATCCGGGAGTTGTGCTGCGAGCTCCATCTCCAAAGTTGATCCGGTTGCGGGTTTGTTCATATTCCTTATTGGTAGGTGGAACTTCCGGAGGTGGCCGAAGCGGTTACGCCATCGGCGTTGAAGGTGATCACAACCCGGTAGGTATTCCCTCTGGTGCAATAGCTGGAGTAATCCTTGGAGGTGGCAAAGGAAGAAGCGTTTGTGGCTACCGTTGTAGGGCAGGGCAGAGGCCCAGCATTGACCCAGCTGGAGCCGCTTTTCCTCTGCAACGTGACGGCGGAAACATAGATTTGGTTGCAGGTGACGGAGGTAGTGCAGGTCATGACGGATTTCATGGCTGTGCTGAGACTCGCGGTTTTGGCAACGAAGACCGGGCTGGCCATTGGGGTGATATCAGCGGAGGCAAGGAAGACCACGTGGGTGCAGAGCAGCAAGGCCACAACCAGCAAGCATACAGACTTCTTTTTCATCCTTTTTATTCCCTTTCAATGGAATTTATCATTTGTAAGATTTCGTCTTGGGATAAAGGGCCGCTAACCAGGAAAGACATTCCATTTTCGATCCATACACAAGTAGGCAACTCAAGATTCATACTGATATATGCGGTTAGCCCATTTTCCAGCGTCACTTGAGTGCCCTCTGCATTCTGCTCTGCATATACGTTGAAAGACGGATCTTTATCCACGCGAATTTCATAGCGCAATAGCTTTTCCGCGTCCTGAGTATGGTAGACTGCATAAAAGAGTTCAACAGTTTCGACTACCACGGCCTCATAGTGGCGCAACTCCCAGCCTTGAGGCAACCAGGTTGGAACCGGCGGTATAAAGCTGAGAACGGAGATTACTTCGCCTAAATCAGCAGACCTGATGAACTGATTCTCGGCCACCTCATTGGCTGTCCCGGCTTGGACCGTTCCTGGATCGATCACATTTTCCCGGACTACGTAATCCTGCTCATCCTCAGTGGATTGACCGCTTAGCCACTGCCTACGAAAGAGAATGTCGGCGCCAAGGGCGAGAACCACCAGGGCCGCCGCCATGGCAACGCCACGAGCAAAGCCTTTGTGGATGGCTTGGCGCTTGGAACGCTGAGCCAGCTTTCGCTGCACCGCGGCCAGGCTTTCCGCGCTACGGTCTGCTGTGGGCATGCTTTCATCCTGTGTATGGAGCTGGACCAGAAGCTCCTGGCAGCCGGTGACTAGCGCCAGATCCGCTTCTCTGTCGGTTTGGGCCAGTTCGTATTCTATGGCGTGCATCAGCCTCCTTTTCATCTCGGCTTCCCAGAGCGTTCCATCAGCGATCGCGGCTCTGATTTCCGCGATCATTTGGCGCTTACGGCCATCCATTGGGGGACCTCCTTCACTTATTTAGTGCGCGAGATTTGGAGAATGCATTCGATAATGAAAAGAAAAAATGAAAACTGCTCATATTGCTTTGCCCGCTTTTTGATTCTGCTGATGGCCGAACGCACAGCATTGGGGGAAAGGTCGTTTTTGCGGGCTGTTTCGGCCAGGGACAAGTCCTCCACATAATAGGATTGATAGATTGTTTGCTCCTTTTGAGTAAGGATGGAGCATATGGCGGCAACGGTTTCAAGGGCTATATCCTGATCGGCCCACCGTTCCAGGGCCGCTTCCATCTCCGAGGGAGCCCCTTTTTCCATCTCGGCAATTTCCGATAGCTTTTGGAGGTGGCGGTTGGTTTTCCTGATTTCGGAGCGCAAACGGTTCCAGGCGGTATTGCACAACCACCCGGCAGGATTGGGATGGTCGCACAATTTGTCATAGGATATCAGGAAGATTACAAAGGCCTCCTGAATGCAGTCATCCACAAGGTGGGTAAAGCGGCTGTCAAAATGCAGCTTGACCAAGCACTGATGATATACGATTTTATAATAACGGGCGAACAGGTCAACTACGGCTTCATTTCGGGAAATGGCGGACATTTTCAGCACACTCCTTACTCAGAAAGTGTTTTCGGAATAGAGATAACATAATATGATAAAGTATTCTACCTTACCTTTTTAGTTGAAGTCAAATATCCGGGGGTACTTTTGCATACAAGTTTGAGATGTTTTGTTCTTGGGAAAGGCTGTGACGGAGAAAAAGAAAAACCCCTGAAACTGTTATGTTTCAAGGGTTTAATGCTGGCAGCTCCAAGGGGAATCGAACCCCTGTTTTCGCCTTGAGAGGGCGACGTCTTAACCGCTTGACCATGGAGCCAGGGTGGCTGGGGAACTAGGATTCGAACCTAGACAATACGAGTCAGAGTCGTAGGTGCTACCGTTACACAATTCCCCATCGCTGCCGCAGGTGCTATTATACGGGACCAAGGCAGGGCTGTCAAGCCTTTTTTACGGGAGAGCGGAATTTGTGGCATAGGAGTTTCCAAAGCCGAAATTTGCGGAAAGGGACTGCAGCAAAGCGAAAAAGCTACAGCCCCTGACTGGCAACGCCAACGCCTGGCCCTGGAGGGTCGTACCCATGGGCAGGGGCTCCGGGCCAACCTCTTATTTTTTCAAAATGGGGACCCACACGGCGCTTTTGTAGGTGGGGGAAGAAGTGTCCCCGTCGGAATACCACTCGATTTCCGGGGCCGGGGCATGCTCGTAGCCGGAGGTGGGCAGCCACTCCGTATAGATGCGGCCATACAGCTCCTGCATGGCCCCGGGCAGCGGGCCAGTGGCCTCAAAGATCGCCCAGGTACAGGCGGGGACCTCCAGGGCCTGGAGCCCTTCAGGGCAGGGCTTGCTGGTGGCCGCCGCGATCCAATAGTCGAAGAGCTCCCCGTCCATATCGGCGCACACGCCCAGGATGCCGTCGGGCTCCCTGTCGGACAGCGCCAGGATCTGCTCGCAGGTTTCTCTGGGGAGCTCCGCCCACATTTGAGGGATGATCTTGTAGTTTTCACCGTTCACCATGGTTACGGACTCCTTGATCCCTACAACCCGAAAGCCTTCCATCTCCTGAACCCGGTAATTCATGGCCGCCACTCCTTTGATGGTTAAGGTAAAGAGGATGCGCGGGTATGCGATGAGGGTGACGCCGCTCTCCCGGGCTTTGGAGGGCGGAATCCCGTGCATGTGCTGAAATGCCCGGGCGAAGGCGTCCGCCGAGGTGTAGCCGTAGCGCAGGGCGATATCCAGGATCCTGGCGTTGCCGTTTTGCAAGGCAAAGGCCGCCAGGGTCAGCCTGCGCCGCCGGATGTATTCCGACAGCGGCATATCCGCCACAATCCCAAACATCCGCTGAAAATGGGATTGGGACGTACAGGCGATCCGGGCCATCTCCCGGTAGTCGATCTCCTGGTCCAGGTTTTCCTCAATGTAGTGAACCGCCCGGTTCAGGCCCTCCAGCATCGTCATACCCATCCTCCTTCCGTTCCCAGGATAACACAACGCCAAAAACCCCGCCCGACTCTGGCTGCCAGAATCTGTGGGGTACAGGGCAAGCCCCGGGGCAGGGGGGCGCAGGCCAGAGCACGGCAAGGCCGGATAGGCCCCCTGCTCACAGCAAAAGCTGCCCCAGATAGGCGCAGGCGCAGGCCGCCACCGCCACGGTCAGCAGGCCCTTTCCCATCCACCCCAGGAGCAGCGCCGCCCCTAAGCCGCACAGGGAGCCCGCCAAATGCCCGGTGCTGCCCAGCACAGCCGGAAAGGTCATGGCCCCCAGCACCGCATAGGGCACATAGTGGAGGAAGGATTGCAGAAACCGGCTGCGGACCCGGCCCCGGAAGGCCGCCAAGGGCAGCGCCCGGATCAGGTAGGTGACGGCGGCCATGGTCAGCAGGTAAAGAAAGTAGGCGCGGTTTTCCATCAGGCGTCGCCCCCTTGAAAGGAGCCCGTAGGCTGGGAGGTGGGGCAGGGCACCGCTTCTTCCTCCAGGGGCAGAGGGCGCAAAACCGCCCCAAGGCCCGCGGCTACCACCGCGCACAGGATGATCCGAAAGCCCCCGGTAAGCCCGGAAAACCAGGGCACGTAGGCAAACAGGCAGCTGAGGCCCACCGCGGCCAGCACCACCAGCCGCACAGAGGCATCCTTGCGAAAGGGGGGCAGCACAATGGCGATGAACATGCCGTACATGGCGATGCCCAGGGCCCCGGTTACGGAGGGAGGCAGCACGTTCCCCGCCAGGGCTCCCAGCAGGGTGCCCAGGCCCCAGCCCAGGTAGGGCCCCTGGATAAGGCCGTACAGATACCCCTTGCCCACAGGGCCCGGCTGTCCGGAGGCCACCACAAACACCTCGTCGGTGTTGCAAAAGGCAATGGCCATCCGGTGGGGCAAGGTCATGGTGCCGTCCAGCTTCTGGCCCAAGGAAAGGCCCATCAGGGCGTAGCGCAGGTTGATGGTGGCCTGGGTCAAGGCCATTTCCACCAAGGAGCCCCCCTGGGCCATCAGCGTAAGCCCGGCCATTTGCCCGGCGCTGGTGACATTGCACAGGGAGATCAGCAGCGCCTGCCAGGGCAGCAGCCCCGCCGCCACGGCCTGAATGCCAAAGGCAAAGGAAACCGACAGATAGCCCAAAGCAATGGGCAGGCCATGGAGCAAGCCTTTTTGATACGCCATCAAAGGGATGGCCTCCTTCCCGCGGCATTCCGCGATCCATGGGGAGGGAGCCCGCCACGGGGCTCCCAAGGCCCAGGTCCTTAGGGCCTGTCCCCGGATTCCTTCAAATACCCGATGCCCTGGAGGATCAGGTTCTCGCAGATGGTGGCAATGGCTTCGGGGGTCTCCCGCATGCCCCCCTCCAGCCATTTTTGCAGCATCCCCATGGAGCCGGAGCTGATGAAGGCGTAGGTGTACTCGATCTTCTCCGGGGCCACCCCCTGGAAGTACTTGGCATAATGGGCCACGCTCCGCTCCCGGACGGAGTTGATGATCTTCAGTAAAAATTCCTTGTCCCCGTGGTCCCCCAAGGTGACGGCGCAAAGGTCCGAGTTATCCTTGACGCACTGGAACAGCTCCGTGGTGACCCGCACCGGGGAGGCCTGGGGAGCGTCCCCCAAAATGGTCTCCAGGGCCTTGGCCAGGCCCGCGTACAAATCCTCCTCGATCCGCTGCCGAAGGTCATAGATATCCGCATAATGCATATAAAAGGTGCCCCGGTTGATGCCCGCCCGTTGGCACAGCTCCTTGATGGAGATGGCTTGGATGGGCTTTTCCAAAAGCAGGTCCGTAAAGGCCTTGCGGATCAGCATCCGGGTCATCCGGGCCCGGTGGTCTGTGGCGTTCCCTTTCATGGAATCCCTCCCTTAGGGCACTTTATTCGAAACAAAGGAGGTGCTTTGGATGTACACCACCTTGTTGTGGACGTCATAGGGGAAGCTGTCCCGGGTGACGGCCTCCCCCCGGGCCAGCAGAATGGCCAAAGCCACGGCGGCCCGGCCCTGGCCCGCCGCGTCGTTGAACACCGTGCCGTACAAGGAGCCCTGGGCCAAAGCCTCCCGGGCCGGGGCCGTGGCGTCGATGCCGATGACGGGCATGTACTTGTCCCCGGAGAAATAGCCCGCCGCCTTCAGCGCGTCAATGGCCCCCAAAGCCATGTCGTCGTTGTTGGAGAGCACGCATTCGATCCTCTCCCCGAAGGTGTTCAGGAAGGAGGCCATCCGCTCCTGGCCCAGGCTCCGCTCCCAAAGGGCGGCTGCCTCCGCCAGCTTTTCCACCTTCACCCCGGACTCCTGGAGGGCCTTCATGGCGTACTGGGTGCGCAGCTCCGCGTCCTGGTGGCCCGGCTCCCCCTTCAGCAGCACCAGCTGCATCACCCCGTCCCCGCTCAAATCCGCCTGGGGATGGGTCTGGAAATACTGGGCCGCCAGCCGCCCGGAAAGAAGCCCCTGCTCCTTGGGGTCGATGCCCACATAATAGGCCTGGTCATAGAGGTCCAGGTCCTCTTGGAGGGGCTCCCGGTTGATGAGCACAATGGGCTTCTGATAGCGCATGGCCATCTGGATCAGGTAGATGGCGGCGGTGCGGTCCACCGGGTTCACGATCAGGGCGTCCACGCCGCTTTCCAGCAGCTCCTCGATCTGGTCGTTCTGCTGGTTTTGGTTGTTCTGCCCGTCGTAGGCCACCAGGTGGGCCACCTGGGCCGCCTCCCCCCGGATCACCTCCAGGAGGCTGAGCATGAAGGTGTCCTCGTAGTTGTAGATGCACACCCCCAAGGTGGGGGGCTTCTCCTGGGCGGCGGCGGGGGCCAAAATCAACAGCGCTCCCAGGCAGCTTAGGGCCAGCAAGCGTCTCACGGAATTCCTCCTTCCTTGGGGCGGCGCGGGGGCAAGTCCCAAAGCGCCTATTGCAGCAGCGGAAACACCAGCTTCACGTTTTCCGCCAGGTACATGTTCTCCGGGTCCACCAAGGTCAAAGGGCTGGTATGCACCGAGGGAGGCAGCTCCCCCGCCAGGAGCCCCGGCACCAGCTCCAGGGCGATGTAGCCCATGGCGTAAGGACTGTCCATGGCCATGACCTGAACCCGCTTTTCCTCCAGGTCCGCCACCCGGCTATCCCCGGTGTCCATGCCCAGCAGGGCCACCTTTTGCGGCAGGCTTCCGTTGCCCTTCAGGGCGCTGAGCCCCCGGGTCACGGCCTGGGTGGAGGCCACCAGCACGTCAAAGGAGGCCAAGGTCTCCAGGCTCTGGGGCCAGGGCAAAGAGGCCACGCCGCTTTGGCGTAAAAGGGCCTCGGCCCCGGCGGTCCGTTCCTTGCCCCGGGGGTCCTCCTCCTCCCGCAGCCACAGCACCCGGGAGGGCTCCGCCAAGGTCAGGGCCCGGGCCAACAGGGCCTGGCCGCAGGCTCCGTCGTCCCCGGTGACGCAGATTTGGCCCCGTAGCAGCTGGCCGATGAGCAAGGCCGGAATCCCGGCTTCCTGGAGGGCCGCCAGCATGGGTCTGGGGTTTTCCAGCAACAGCAGCGCCGCCGAGGTGCCCCTCTGGGCCAGCTCCCGGGCCTGGGCGGCGGGGTCCGGCTGCAGCTTTTGCACGGCAATCTGCACGGAGCCGCTGGCGGCGGCCTCCTGCATGCCCTTGCGCAGCTGCATCAGAAAGCTCCCGGTATCGCTTTCCACCAACAGCGCCACCTGGATTTCCCGGGGGGCGGCGGGGGCGGCCGGGGCTTGGAAGCCCCAAATCAGCAGCGCCGCCGAGGCCACCAGGCAGACCAGGCCCACCAACAGGGGCTTTTTCATGGCTTTTCCTCCCATCCCCGCGGAATGCGGATGGTGATGGTGGTACCCTCGTCCTCCACGCTGTGGATGGTGAGGCCATAGGCGGGGCCGTAGGTCAGCTGGATCCGCTCGTGGACGTTTTTGAGGCCGATGCCGTTTTCCCCGGAGGAGGTAGTGAGCAGCGTGGGCAGCAGGTCCTCCCGGATGCCCACCCCGTCGTCGGAGACGGTGAACAGCAGGTCTTCCCCGGAAACGGCCACCTGGATGCTGATGTGCAGCTCCATCCCCTGGGCCTCGTCGATGGCGTGGTTGATGCAGTTTTCCACCAAGGGCTGCACGATCAGCTTCACGGTGCGCTCCTCCAGGGCCTCCTCCTGCACCTGGAGCTGATAGGAGAACTTGTCCTTGAAGCGCATCTTCTGGATGATCAGGTAGTTGCGCACATGCTCCAATTCCTCCCGGACGGTGATGAACCGCCGCCCCTTGCTGATGGAGATGCGGAACAGCTTCGCCAGCGCCAGCACCATGGTGATGGCCTCCTGGCTGCGGCCCCGCTCCTGCATCCACACGATGGAATCCAAAGTGTTGTAGAGAAAGTGGGGGTTAATTTGGGCCTGGAGGGCGTTGAGCTCGTGGAGCCGCTTGGTCTCCTGCTCCGCCACCACCCGGGCCATCAGCACCCGCACCCGGCGTAGCATGTGGTTGAAGGTCAGGGACACCGAGCGGATTTCGGAGAAGCCCGTCTCCGCGATGGTCACGTTCAAATCCCCGGCCTCCACCTTGCGCATCTTGTTCTCCAAATGGCGGATGGGCCGGGTCACCCAGAAGGCCATCAGCGTGGCCGCCGCCAAAGACATGAGCCCCGCGATCAGCGATACCACCGTGATGATGCGGATGAAGGCGTTTTGCAGCGCCAGAATCTCGTCAATGTAGGCCACCCCCACCACCCGCCAGCGGGTGTGCTCCACCGTGGTGATCAGCAGCACCCGCTCCCGGCCCTCCCGCTGGTCCCGGGTGATGCCCACAGTTTGGGCCAAAGCGGCGGTGCGGTCCTCCTGGGCCAGACCCTGGTGGATCAGCTGGAGCTTGGGGTGGCACACCAGCTCGCCGGCTTCGTTCATCAGGTACACAAAGCCGCTGTTGCCCAAGGAGATGCCGTCCGTGACGGCGCTGAAGGCCCCGTAGTCCACATCCATCAGCAGCACCCCGGTATGCCAGCGCCCCCCCTGCTGATACTCCAGGCCCCGGGCCATGGAGATCACCAAATTGCGCTGCTGGCCAAAGAGATGCTGCACATGGGGCATGGAGAAGTAGGTGACCGTGCCCTGCCACTGGACGGCCTTGCGGAACCACTGACTCTCCCGCACCTCCCGGGGGGAGGCGTTCAGCGGCCCCGCCGTGCTGTGCAGCAGCTCCCCGCTTTCCCCGAAGAAGGCCATGGACAGGATGTCGCTGCGGCTTTCCTGCATAAAATCCAGGCGCTGCCGCCATTCTCCCTCCTCCTGGGCCAAATCCCCCGGCAGCAGCGAGGAGGAGAAGTGCAGCGAGGAAAGCAGGTTGTCCACATAGTTCTCCAAAGTGGCCGCGCCCTGGAGAACCGTTTCCTTGGTGCGGTCGATGGCGTTGGTTTCCAGCAGGGAGGACACCCGGGGCACCAGCACCAGCATCACAAACAGCAGCAGCGCGCCCATGCTGCCCAAAAAGGCCACCATGATCACATTGTGGAGGCTGTATCCCTGGAAGCCCTCCTTGCGCATGCCCCTTCCCCCTTTCGGATTTCCCCAAGCCCCTTGCTTCCCCCTCAGGGGGCCTCCTTGGGCCTGCGGGCCTGGGAGGGGGGAAACCCGAAGTGCTTTTTGAAGCAATAGCTGAAATAGCTGGGGTCCGGCAGGCCCACCCGCTGGGCGATCTGGGCGGTTTTCAGCTCCGTGGAGCTCAGCAGCGTCAGGGCCTTGTCCATCCGCAGCTCCGTCACGTACTGATGGAAGGTCTTTTTGGTTTCCTTTTTAAAGATCATGCTGAAATAGGAGGGGGAGATGTGCAGATGCAGGCACAGCTCCTCCAGGGACAGGTTTTCCTGGGCGAAGTTCTCTTGCAGATACTGCTGGGCCGCCGCAGCCAGGCGCAGGCTGGAGGAGGTTTTCTGGCTCTGGATGGCCCCCATCATCAGCCGGGTCAGGCGCAAAAGCTCCTCCCGGGCCTCCTGGAGGGGGGGCGGGGCGTGGAAGAAGGACTGCATCACCCGGTTCAGCTCCTGGTCCAAATCCTCCCGCTCCAAGGACAGCTCCGAGGCCACCCGCACAAAGCTCATCACCAATTCCAGCAGATAGGTCTGATAGGCCTTGGGGCTGCCCCGCATGCCCCGGCAGGGGTCCAGCAGCGCCGCCAGGGCCCCTTCCGCCTGGGCCGCTTCCCCGGCCTTCATGCCGTTGATGAGCTGGCGCAGCTCCCTCTCATCCAGGGGCCAGGCCTGAGCCCCCAACTCCTGAATATCCGTGATGCAGAGCACCTGCTCTTTGCCGCTGAGGATGCACTGGTCCAAAGCGGTGAGGGCCTGCTGGCCCGCGGCGGTGAGGGAGGCCAGCCGGTCCGCCGTGCCGCTGACCCCCACAAACAGCGGGCAGGCCAAATAATGCCGGATGGTTTTGCGGGCCTCCTCCAGGTGCAGCACGGCCTCCGCGAACAGGGCCTCCTCCTGGGAGGAAAGCAGCAGCAGCAAGGCCGGCATGCCGTTGTACATGAACGCCAGAAAGGAATAGCCCTGGGCCCGGCCCTCCAGGGCCTCGCAGAGGATGTTGCGCACCGCGAACACCCTCAGCTGGTCGTCCTGGATGCCGTCCGGGGTTTCGTTTTCCCCCATCCGCAGCAGCGCCACCACGTAGGCCGGGGCCTGGAGCGCCACCCCGTACTTCTGGGCGCTGGCCAAAGCGCTGGCAGGATCCATGCCCCCGGAGAGCAAGGAGGAAAGCAGCATTTCCCGCAGCAGGGGCAGGCTTTCGCGAAAATGCTCCTTCAGCCGGCTCACGTTGCGGCGCTTGGCAAACTCCTCGTCCAGGGAGGCCTTGGCGTTTTTCAGCATAGCCACAAACTCCGCCGAGGAAATGGGCTTGAGCAAATAGCCCATGGTCTTGACCTCGATGGCCTGGCGGGCGTATTCAAAATCGTCGTATCCGCTAAGGATGATGAACTGGGCCGTGGGCAGCGCCGCCCGCACCCGGCGGCACAGAGTCAGCCCGTCCATCAGCGGCATGCGGATGTCCGTGATGATCAGATCCGGCTCCAGGCTCTCGCATAGGGCCAGGGCCTCCACCCCGTTGCCCGCCTCGCCCACCACCTGAAACCCCAGGGACTCAAAGGGAACGATCTCCTTGAGCCCCTGGCAGATTTCACTTTCGTCGTCCACCAAAATGAGCTTGTACATGGCCCCTCACCTCGCCTTTTTTCGCCCTTTCATTGTAGCGTTTTTGGCCCCGGTGTCAACCAGGGGGCTTTGCCCCCTGGACTCCCACCAGGGCTATGCCCTGGACCCACCTTTGGCCGCGCTCCCCTTGGAGATGGATGAAAGAAGGCTCGCTGGTGGCGGGGCTTGGGCGAGGGATGCATAGGGATATTGCCGTTAGGAATCATATTCATAATAATACAGCGTGTTTGTATCCGAATCAAAAATTGCAAGAACAAAATTGATCGGAGGTCCGTACAATATGCCCGCATCATCATAGGTGCCCGCTCCGGGGCTATCATCAGAAAAATACCAGTATCCGTTCTCTGTATCCGGTATCCCCGCTTCCCGGGCAAGCTCATGTCCATAGCGGATGCCATCCTGTTCGGGCAGCGGGAGCGCATGCCACGGTTCTCCCCGGGAGATCTGATCCTTTACCAATTTTGCGTTTTCGTCGTCAAACCGATAGAGGGCCGTTGTTGTCCCATCCGCAAACCAGCCACGGTCATCGACGTATTTCTTATCCTCAAAATCAGGAAGTGTAATGCCAATGATTTGCCCAATGTCTTTCTCATAAGAGATGCCCCATGCCATCAAAGGGGAGCATGCCGACAGCAAAATCATGCAAAGGGGTAACATCAAAGCGGCGGCAAGCGGTTTTTTCATGGCTGGTTCAGCCCCCATTCGTAGACATGGATCCTATGAGCGGATTGCCGTTTCCCTTGCGTACAGTATATCAGGCCTGTGGCCCACGGTAAAGGCAAGCGCGCCGCCCAAGAGGTTTCTCAAAAGGCGTCCTCAAACTCCTCCATGGTTCCCCGAAACACATTCATGTCGATAAACCGTTCCGGGCCGCCGTATCCGGGGAGAACAACCCGGTCCGAGTATTGCCAAAAGGTCCAGCCCTCCATGGGCGGGGAAGCAAACACGCTGCGAATCCACAGCGGATACTCGCCGTATCCGCCGGCAAGGTACAGGTCATAGGCCGCCTGGGTGGCATAGAGGATCGGCTTCACGCCGTACTCCTTTTCCAGCCTATGAACCATAGCATCCAGCTCCGGCAGGACCTCCTCCGCCGGCTTGGGGGTGCGTTTGTACGCCCCATAGGGCTCCATGTCCACAACGGGCGGTAGCATGCCCTCCGCCTTGGGTACGGCGGATAGGAAGTTGTCCGCCTGGGTCCGGCCAGGGCTGTCAAAGCTGAAAAAGTGATATGCTCCGACGCGGAGCCCGGTCCTGGCGGCTTGCTCCCAGTTGTACGCAAAGCGGGGGTCAATATGGTGGCTTCCCTCCGTTGCCTTGATGAACGCAAATTCGATATCCTGGGAGGAAAGCAGCTCCCAGTCAATTTTGCCTTGGTATTCAGATACGTCGATCCCCCGGACAGGGTATCTGTCCCTTGACGGATTGTTGCATTGTACAACGCCCAAATGAAAAAGAAGGCCTATACACACCAGGCCGGTCACGCAAGCGGCAGCCCCGGTCACAAGGATGCGTATCCTTTTACTTCTTTTCTTCATGGGCGCGCCCCCTTTTCAACCGTTTTGGATGCCAGCAGACAAGAGGAGGCGTCCAAAGCCACGGATATTGGGGGAGGAGGACATGCCGGGGGAGCGGATCGCCATGCTTCGGGCGCAAAGGCGGAAGTTGGACGGCCCATTGCCGGATGGGTGGTTTTCAGCCGCGCATGCCGATTTTCTTCAACCAGGCTCCTCGTAACCCCGGAACAGGAGTAGTAAACCACAAGCGCCTTATGCATATTCTCACCAGCACAAGGAAGATTCATGGATCACAAATCCTTTTGCATAAACACCGCTGTAGAAGCGGGATTACCGTTATAACACGCAATTTCATAAAACCCATACTGGCCATACATCCGAATGGCGCTATCCATAAAAGGAAACGTGTCCAAACGGATATGCTGATATCCAATCTGTTTGGCATCCGCAATGACTTGTTCAACCAAAATTCTCCCCACCTGTTTTCCCCGGTATTCAGGCCTCACATATAAACGCTTCATTTCACAGCAATCAGCGTCCAACTGCCTTAAAGCGATGCATCCCGCGATATCGCTATTCAGATAAGCAAGGTAAAGCCGGCCATTTGGCAGACCATACTTTTCGCCCAAATCCCTCACCTCGTCGTCATAGTGCTGAGAATCAAGGCACTTTGCGACTTCGGGGCCTTTAGCGACAATGCTGTCCGTATATTCAGCAAACAAGCGAAGGACCTCCTGGGGCTGGTCATATGCCAATTCAATTCTGACTTCCATCTGTAGTCTCCTATCAAAGCAGCCAAACATAGATTGCCGGGGACTTGAAAAAATCTTCGACCTTTCCTCTTTACCGCTCTGTCTGCTCAGTCATCAGTCCCCACCGGAAGCCGTATTTGTCCACCAAGGCCACGATGCAAGAGCTATAGGTCGTACTGTGCATCGGATAGATCGTTTCGCTGCCTTCCCCCAGGACCTCATACGCCTGCCGCACCTCCTCCTTTGTGTCAAAGGTGATGGTCAGCGATAAGGCCGTGCTTTTCCTGAACGCAACGTCCAGGTTATCGCACATCATGATTCTCTGCCCGTTGATGAAAAGCTCCGCATGGTAGATATAGTTTTTTTGCTGGGGCGTTAGCTGCCTGTCCCAGTCGGCTGGGTTTGCGTCGGAATACCGCAGCAGGCAGCCGACCTTTGCGCCGAAAGCTTTTTGATATAGCCTGATCGCTTCTTCACACTGCCCGGCAAAGTTGAAATTGGGGGTGATGATCGCCATCTTCCGTCCTCACCTTTCCTATAGAAAATTCCGGGTTATCACTCTTTTGTGTTATGCTTGCTCCCTCCGGCCCGGCGGACATCACTATTCCGGCAAGCAACGCTGTCCAGGCGGATTGCCTTCCCATGATCCATCCCCGTAAATTCATCGTAGATCCTTATGATCCGTATTTGCCCATGGCTCCGGCGGCCTTTCGGCGGCATACGCCTTTAATCGCTCCGCCAATGTTCCCGTATGCAATTCAAACAAATGATTATCCCAATCATAAAAATACAGGGAGCGCCCTTCGCCCTCTATTCTGCTTCTGGGCTTTGGCATTTCCACTCCTGAATCCTGAATCCGTGCTTTGTATGCGTCAAAATCACATTCGGCTATCTGAAAAGCGATATGGTTGTATGTCTTTTCCGGCAATGCCTTCCCTTGCATGGCTACGATCCACAAGCCCCCGATCCGGAAGAACCTTTCCCGTGACAGTGAAAAGGAATGCTCCGCGCTATCGTAAATCATTTCAGCTGAAAAAATCTTCTCAAAAAGCAACGTGGTTTTTTCCAGATCCTGTACAATCAGCGTAAGATGGCTGATGCCTTGAATTTTCATGATGCTTCCTTGCCGAATTCCCGCTTCATTAGTTCAGGACATATCAAAGGTCCGCACGGTGTACCGCCTGCCGGGCTGAACATGGGCCAGTAGCTTCTGCCCCCGTTCCTGGGCCAGCACATCCGGAAAGCATTCCTCCAGAAAGGCGCGAAGCCCCTGGTGGTCAAACTCCAAGTCGAAGTTCAGGCTAAAGGACTGCTGGGCGGACAGCGCATGGGGCGCGTCGCGCTCCACGTAGGCCGCCACGGCGAAAACCCCGGTCATTCCCAGGCCGAGCTCCCCGATCATCCGCTGGGATAGGCCCTGGCCCGCCAGCAGCGGGTCCTGGTTGGAATAAAACAAATCTACGGCGCAGCTCACGCCGCCGCTCATTTCATACCCGCCCTCCATTATACAAACCTCCCGCATGAAAACTCCCCGCTTGCCTTCACGCACAGTATACCAGGTACTGGGCCGGCGGTAAAGGGAAACGCGCCTTCCCGTCAGGCTTCTTCTCCCTGCGTTTCCACCTGTAGAGGATTTTCACATATTTACAGAGGATTTTATATTCTTATTTTTTGGCAAGAGGCTATAATAGAACAAGCGACGGACAGGCTTGTCCCGTCCCGAAAAAACAGAAGGAGTGGATACCATGAAAAAGTTACTGGCTCTCGTTCTGGTGGCCATCATGGCCCTGGGCATGGTTCAATTGGCGGTTGCCGAAGCGCCCCTCAAGGTTGGCGTTTGCATCTACAAGTATGACGACAACTTCATGACCCTCTACCGCACCGAGCTGCAGAAGTACCTGGAAGAAAAGGGCTGCGTCGTCACCGTCGTGGACGGCAAGGGCGACCAGAACGAGCAGACCAACCAGGTCAACGCTTTCATCGCCGAGGGCGTGGATGTTCTGATCGTGAACCTGGTGCAGTCCACCTCTGCCAACGCCATCACCGATCTGGCCAAGGCTGCGGACATCCCCGTGGTGTACATCAACCGCGAGCCCTCCGCCGAGGACATGCAGGCTTGGGACAAGATCTGCTACGTGGGCGCTGATGCCCGGCAGAGCGGCACCATGCAGGGCAACCTGATCCTGGACACCGAGAACAAGGGCGACTTCAAGGGCGACGGCGTTGTGGATTACGTGATGATCATGGGCGATCCCGAGAACGTGGACGCGCAGTACCGCACCGAGTTCTCCATCAAGGCCCTGACCGACGCCGGCATCAAGGTCAACAAGCTGTTTGAGCAGCGGGGCGACTGGGCCCAGGAAAAGGGCCAGGAGCTGGCCGCCACCGCTCTGGCGCAGTTCGGCGATCAGATCGACGTGATCTTCTGCAACAACGATGGCATGGCCCTGGGCGCTCTGCAGTCCATCAAGGCTGCCGGCCGCGTGGTTGGCAAGGACATCTACCTGGTGGGCGTGGACGCTCTGGACGAAGTGGTTGAACTGGTGCACGCTGGCGAAATGACCGGCACCGTGCTCAACGACCACATTGGCCAGTCCCACAAGGCCGCCGACGTGGCCATCGAAGTGGCCGGCGGCGCCATCCCCGAGAAGAACTACACCGTGGACTACGTGATGGTGAAGTAATTCCTGGAAAAGTATGGTATAATGGTGGTGCGTGTGCGAAAGCGCACGCACCACTTCTTAGTGACAAGGAGGCCTGTTATGTCGGAGTATCGCTTAGAGATGAACGGCGTGAGCAAGTCCTTTCCCGGGGTCAAGGCCTTGGACCACGTCCAGCTCAAACTGCGGCCGGGAACCGTGCATGCTCTGATGGGGGAAAACGGGGCCGGAAAGTCCACCCTGATGAAGTGCATGTTCGGCATTTACAAGATGGACGAGGGGGAAATTCTCTACGAAGGGGAGCGGGTGCACATCCCGGACCCGCTGTCAGCGCTGAAGCTGGGCATCGCCATGGTGCACCAGGAGCTCCAGCCCATCCCCGAGCGTAGCGTGGCGGAGAACATCTTTGTGGGGCGCTATCCCATGAAGAGGCTCCTGGGCTTCATCCCCGTGGTGGATCACAAGAAGATGCACGAGGAGACGGCCCGGGTGCTGAAAGAGGTGCGCATGAACTTTGACCCGGCCCAAAAGCTGGGGTCTTTGAGCGTTTCCCAGATGCAGTCCGTGGAGATCGCCAAGGCGGTTTCCAACGAGTGCAAGGTGCTCATCCTGGACGAACCCACCTCCTCCCTCACCTCCCATGAGGTGGAGGCGCTGTTCCGCATCATCGAGGATTTGAAGGCCAAGGACGTGGCCATCGTCTACATCAGCCACAAGATGGACGAGATCCTCCGCATTTCCGATGAAGTGACCATCATGCGGGACGGGAAGTACATCGGTACCTGGGACGCCAGGGATTTGACCACGGATAAAATCATCACCCACATGGTGGGCCGGGAGCTGGCCAACCTCTATCCCTCCCGGAGCAATGCGCCGGGAGAAGTGGTGTTCGAGGTGAACAACTATACCTCCATCAACCCCCGCTCCTTCCGGAACGTGAGCTTTGCCCTGCGCAAAGGCGAGATTTTGGGAGTGGGCGGCCTGGTGGGGGCGCAGCGCACCGAGCTGATGGAGGGCATTTTCGGCATCCGGGCCCACAGAGAGGGCGATATGCAATATATGGGCCGCAAGCTCCATGTGAAGCGCCCCAGGGACGCCATCCAAAAGAGCATTGCGCTGCTGACCGAGGACCGCCGGGCCACCGGCATCATGGGCGTTCTGTCCGTGGAGGACAACGTGGCCATCGCCAGTTTGGATCAGTACGTGATCTGGCCCTTCTTGCTCCACCGCAAGAAGATCGACGCCGTGGTACAGGAAAACGTAAAGAAGCTTTCCATCAAGACCCCCTCCGGGAAGACGCTGATCCAATCCCTCTCCGGCGGCAATCAGCAAAAGGTGCTGATCTCCCGCTGGCTGGCCAACGACCCGGATGTGTTTATTTTGGACGAACCCACCCGGGGCATTGACGTGGGCGCGAAATATGAAATATACTGTATTATCGCGGAATTGGCCAAACAGGGGAAAAGCATTCTCATGATCAGCTCGGAAATGGGCGAATTGATCGGCATGTCCGACCGGATCATGGTGATGTGTGACGGCCGGGTCACAGGGATCTTGGAGGGCCAGCACGCCACCCAGGAGAAGATCATGGAGCTGGCTACGCAGTTTGAGGCGGGAAGCCAATTAACCCAGTCCCAAGCGGTATAGGAGGGCTGAGCATGCAACTGGAGACGCAAAGAAGATCCGGATTTTCATCCGTGGGCACCATTCTGCTCAATAACGCCATCATCGTGGGCATCATCCTCATCGCCATCGCCGTGAGCATCGCCAGGCCCAACTTCATCTCCGAGGCCAACCTAAGGAACCTGCTCAGCAACACGGCTGTGCGCTTCATCATCGCCGTGGGGGTGTCCGGCTGCCTGATCACCAAGGGCACGGACCTGTCCGCGGGCCGGACGGCTGGCTTGGCGGCCTGCGTGTCCGCCATTTTGCTGCAAAAGGTGGGCTACTCCCAGAAAATATACCCTGAAATGGGGGACCTGCCCATTTTGCTGGTGGTGGCCATCGTGGTGGCCTTGGGCGGAATCGTGGGCACCATCAACGGCGGCGTTATCTCCTTCTTCAAGGTGCCGCCCTTCATCGCCACCTTGGGCATGCAGACCTTGGTGTACGGCGTGTGCCTGGTGTATACCGGAGCCGCCCCCATCGGCGGTCTGCGCTCGGACTACACCCGGCTGGCCACGGGCTATGTGTTCAACCCCATCTTCAGCTATGTGGCGCTGATCGCCCTGGGGGTAGGATTGGCCATGGCCTTCCTTTACTATAAAACCCGCCACGGCAAGTACATGTACGCCATCGGCGGAAACGAAAACGCCGCCGAGGTGGCGGGGGTGAACGTCACCAAAACCAAGATCAAAATCTACATGCTGGCGGGGATGCTCTACGGCCTGTGCGGGTTCCTCATCGGCTGCCGGGCCGGAGGCGCGTCGGTGAACACCGCCATGGGCTACGAGCTGGAGGCCATCGCGGGCTGCACCATCGGCGGCGTATCCGTCAACGGCGGCGTGGGCAAGATCAGCAGCATTTTGATCGGCGTGCTGGTGTTTGAGCTGCTGAAAATCGCCATGCAGTTCATGGGCATCGAAACCAGCTACACCTACATCGTGCAGGGCTTGGTGATCATCATCGCCGTGGCGCTGGACCTGCGCAAGTACCTGGCCAAGAAGTAAGAGAGGCTTGCCTTGAAGCAGCGGTATGAACAGGACCAGGTGGTGACCCGGGGGGAGGCTATCGCCCCCTCCGGCCCCGCCAACGCCAAGGAACGGATCTACGAGAAGCTGCGCATGCCCCTGTGGGTGCTGGACACCATTCTGGTATTGCTGGGGATTGCCGTGGTGGTGTTTATCGTGCTGGGCATGATCCGGGGCCGGGCGGGGTAAGGAAGCGAAAGAGGAAAGCATGAAACGGGGCTGTGGCGTTTTTGCCACAGCCCCGCGTAATTTTGCCAACACTGGTTCCCTATTTTTTGCGAGGATATGGTTCCTTCCGATCCGTGAGATTCAGCAGATAATCCACGCTGGTTTCATACAATTTTGCCAGCTTGACCGCAAAAGGCAAAGGCAGTTCGCGTTCATCACGCTCATATTTTGAATACAGCGATTGATCGCAACGCAAATAAAGCGCAACCGCTTTTTGCGATAAATCCTTATCTTCGCGCAAATCACGCAATCGATATTTCATACACTTCACCCGGTGCCATTATATATGAAAGTCCAAAAGGCTTATGGCGGGCAGTCTACAAAATGAAAGAGTCCGGCTTGGCGCAAGGGAAGCCTAGAAGTATTCCGTAATGTGCAAAGGCTTTTGGAAGAACAGAGCCGACAGCTTTTCGGCGGAGGAATGCACCGTTACCCCCGGCAGCAGGGGCAAAGCGGAAATGTCATACACCCCCAGGAGCAGCCGGGAAAACTCCGGGATCGTCAAAGTGGCGTCCGGCGCGGCGTCGGTTCGGGTCACTTCCTGTACCACCCCGTCCCCGTAGGCGATGGCAAAGCGGCCATTGTTCTGGGGAATCTGCCCGTCCCGGATCTCCAGCACCAGGGCTCCCTCCCCCCGGGTCCGGGCCATGCCCAGGGCCTCCTTCACGTTCACCACCCGGGCCATGCCGTTGAGGGAGCTTTCCCATTGGCCCGCCCCCATGGACCATTCCGGCAGCAAAGGGGAGATATCCAGGCTGGAGGGCAGGAGGAAGGTCACAAAGCGGTGGTCCGCCGCCAGGCTCACAAAGAGGTTCATCATGCCGTAGAAGCCCTCCGGGTCCGTGAACAGGAAGCGCTTGCACAGCAGGTTCCGGCCGTCCGGGTCGTCGGTCTTCTGGAAGGAGGCGTAGGCCTTGGGCTGGCCGTTGGCAGCCCGGTACACATAGGTGTACACCTGGTCCTTGAAGGGGTTGCTCTTTTTTACCCAGGCGAACTCAATGTCCCCTCCCACCACCATCATGTTGAAGCGCTCCTGCCAGACCCGGTACACGGCCTGGATGTCCTCCAGCAGGAGGTTGCCCTGCTCCACAAAATGGAGGCTTCCCTCCAGGGGCGTGTGGGGCAGCTTTTCGATGAGCAGCTTCCAGCGCCGGTTCTCGCAGCACATTTCATAGCCGAACTTGCGGTAGTAGGCGGTGGAGAAGGGATAGAGGTAGGAGAACACGGCCCCGCTTTCATACATCTCCGGCAGGGCCATTTCAAAGCAGGCCCGGATGCCGCCCCGGCGGCGGTAAGGGGGGAAGGTGGCCACGCCCCCAATGCCCACCATGCCGCAGTGGTGGCCGTCAAAGTGGATGGGATAGGGGATGGCCGCGAAGCCGCTCATCATGGTCTGGTCGTCGTCCTCAAAGGCCGCCCATTGGGATTGCCAGTTGGCGTCCAGGCGGCTTTGGGGATTTTGGGTCATCTCCTCCAGCATCTGCTGGGAGGTTTTATCCTCCTGGAGGGAGAATTCAAAGGCGACGGAACAGAGCTCCTGAACCCGCCTGAGCTCGGAGGCCTTGATTTTTCGGACGATCATGGGGCCGACATCCTTTCTGTGCAAGCATATGGGAATGAAGCTGGACTGACCCGGGAAGTGGTTTTCATCATAACATCAAACCCAAAGGATGGCAAGCGGCCCGGCGGCAGGACGCGGTGGACTGTGCGGAGCATGGGCGCATCGGGAGAAGGGGGTTACGGCCAATGAGGATCGTGGATTTTACCCGGGAGCATCTTCGGGGGGCCCTGGACCTTGTGAGGGAAAACCTCCAGGAGGAGCGGGCCCTTGTTCCCGCCCTCCCGGAGGCGGCTCCGAAGCCTGACCTGGAGGAATTTGCCCAAAACGGCCTGGGGGTGGCAGCCCTGGAGGGAGGGGAGGTACTGGGATTTCTGTGCGCCTATCCGCCTTTGGACAATGCCTTTGGCACTGCGGGCCTGCGGGGGGCATGGTCCCCCCTTCACGCCCACGGCGCCAAGGAAAAAGGCCGGGAAGGCCTGTACCGGAAGCTCTATCAGGCCGCCGCGGAAAAATGGGTGCAGCAGGGGCCCTCAGCCACGGCATAGCCCTCTACGCCCACGACCGGGCCGCCGGGGAAGCCATGTACACTTTGGCGTTTGGGCTGCGGTGCATGGACGCCATCCGCCTTCTGGACAGGGGCGAAACGGCGGAAAGCCCCTATTCCTTTAGGGAGCTTTCCCCCGGGGAGGCCGCCTGTGTGACGCCGCTGTACCACGGCCTGATCCGGCATTTGGAGCAGTCCCCCTGCCTGATGTGCTGCCAAAGGGCCTATGACCAAGGCCCGGCGGAAAGGATACAGCGCCGGGAGGCCCGGATATGGGCGGCCTGGGACCGGGGCAACCCCATCGGCTATCTGGAATGCAAGGAAGAGGGGGAGAATTTCCTTTGCCAGGCCCCGGACATGCTGAATATCTGCGGGGCCTATCTGCTGGAGCCATACCGGGGCCAGGGGGTATTTGATTTGCTGCTGCGCCATGTGATGAACGGGCTGCACGGGGAGGGGTACCGGCGGCTGGGGGTGGATTATGAGAGCTTCAACCCAACCGCCTACGGGTTCTGGGGGAAGCATTTTACCCCCTACACCCATGGGGTGGTGCGCCGGATCGACGGGGAGAAACGCCCGTGAATTCAGGCATAAGCCCTGTGGCGGCTTTGGGAATTCTAAGGCGTTTCGGAAAGGCGCCGTCTGGAGGACAGCATCAGAAATGGCCAAATGCCAGGGCTTTGGGGTGGTTGCGGCAAATCCGCAAGCGGGTACAAAAAAAGGCAACGAAAAACCAGGACAAATAGATATACGATCAGTTATGATAAATACTGGATTGGCCGGATGGCCAAAAATATAAATATGGAGGGAATACACAATGATGCTCAAACGTCTGTCAGCCCTTGTCATGGCAATGTGTCTGCTGGTTGCCGGTATGGCCGTCAGCAGCGCGGACGAAGTCGTCGAACTTCGCGTGCTGAACTATCGCGACATGACCTCCCCCAACGCCCTGGAAGAGACCTCGACGGTCTGGGAAGCCTTTGAAGCGGCTCATCCCGACATCAAGATCGTCCTGCAGGACGAATTCAACGAGCCCTTCCACCAGGCGACCGAAGCGTTCGCCGCGGCGGGCACTCTGCCGGACGTGCTCTACGTGTGGCCCTCCGGGCGTTCCACCACCCTGCACACCAAGCAGCTGCTCAAGGACCTGGGGCCCCTGGTTGGGCGCGACGGACTGGCCCAGTACTATCTGCCCCTGACGATGGACGGCACCCAGCAGGCTGGCGGCTATCTGGCGATGATCCCCAACGGCGTTACCGCCACCAACGCTTTCTATGTAAACATGGAAGTGCTGAAGGATTGCGGCCTGGAGCCCGCCACGACCTATTCCGAGCTGGTGGCTCAGGTTCCCGTGCTGGCCGCCAAGGGCTATGACTGCGTCCTGATGCCCAACCAGGACACCTGGGTCATGCAGTCCTGCCTGTTCTCCCTGATTGCCGGCCGTTTCTGCGGCGAAGGCTGGGAGCAGAAGATTCTGGGCGGCGAAGCCAAGTTCACCGATCCTGATTTCGTGGCCGCTCTGAACTTCGTGAATCAGATCTACGCCGACAAGGTCATCGATCCCGCCACCCTTGCCATTGGCTACGGCGAAGGCCCCGGCCTGTTCTCCACCAACACTGCCGCCTACTACATTGACGGCGACTGGCGTGCAGGAGCCTTCATCACCGACGTCACCACCGGCCAGGCTCTGATCACCCCCGAGCGTCAGGCCAACTTCAAGATCACCGTGTTCCCCGACATCGACGTGGACGGCGTGAAGATCAACAAGTCCAACTCCGCTGTGCTGGGCACCGGCTATGGTATCAGCGCGGCCCTGGAAGACGGTTCCGCCAAGCTGGAAGCCGCCTGGGAACTGGTGAAGTGGCTCTCCGGCCGCGAAGTGCTGACCTACCGGCTCTCCACCGGCGGTCTGCCCACCCCCTCCCGCGTGGACATCGACTACTCCACTCTGACCCTGGAGCCCCTGCAGATTGCCATCGCCAACCTGGGCAACGAGTATGACAAGAGCACCGTGGTTATCGACGGCGCCTTCGAGGGCCCCGTGTACACCCCGCTGAACGACGGCCTCCAGGCCATCGGCATGGGCACCCAGACCCCCGACCAAGTGGCCAAGGCCACCCAGGATGCCTTTGACGCTTGGAAAGCCGCTAAGTAAACAACGGTAGCGCATGAAGTAAAGTAGAAACTGGTGGAGGGAAAGGCTACATATGACAATTCAGAGAGAGAAAAGGCTATCCTACGCGGTGTTGGTTCTGCCAGCCGTAATCATCTACTTGTCGGTTGTGGCCTTTCCCACCATCTTTTCTATTTTGCTAAGCCTTACCAATTACAATGGCGGTGTGATTTTTGGGAATCCAGACATTCAATTTGTGGGCTTGAAAAGCTATATTTGGATGTTTACCGAACCGGCGGGCAACTTTTATACGGCGCTGGGCAACAATCTGCTCATCGTGGCCGTATCGGTATTCGGCCAGATTCCCCTAGGCTTTATCCTGGCCTACATCCTTTCCCGAAAGCTGATCAGCAAAGGAAACAGTCTCTTCCAGACGATGATCTATCTGCCCAATGTGATATCGCCCATCATCATCGGCGTGCTCTTCAACGCCATCATTTACGGGCGGAACTCCGTGCTGATGGAAGTACGCCGCCTTTTCAACCCCGACGTGGTATTTACGCTGAACACCACCCCCATGGTTCCCGTGCTCATCGTCATCCTATGGATGTTCACGGGCTTCTACATGATTATCTTCCTGGCCAATTTGCAGCGCATCGACCCCGCGATCATTGAAGCCGCCAGAATTGACGGCGCCAAGGAAGCCAGAATCCTTTGGCACATCAGCCTGCCCGCGCTGTCGGGCGTGATCGTGACCACAGCGATACTAGCCATCTCCGGGTCCCTAAGGACCTTTGACCTGATCTATGCCATGACCAGCGGCGGCCCCGCAGGCCAGACCCGCGTGCTTTCCCTTTTCATGTACCAGTCAGCGTTCCAGGGAGCGCCGAATTATCCTTTGGCCAACGCTATTTCCACGGTGATGGTACTCATTAGCATGGTGCTGATCGTGATTACCCAGCGATTGGGGAAAACCTTCGGCAGCAAGGAGGAATAGCGAATGGACAACCGTAATATTTCCCTGCCGGCCAAAATCGTCGTTTATATCATCATGATCGCGTTTACCGTTTTGACGGTTTATCCCATTTTCTGGCTGGTGGTCCAGTCCTTTAAAACCAATACGGTGTATCTTACCACCAACAAGCTTTCGCTTCCCGCAACTTGGTATGTTGGCAATTATCCTTTTGTCTGGATTCAGGGAAGATTTTTCACCTTCTTTGTGAACAGCGTGATTTATGCAGCGGTGACAGTGGTGGCGGTGGTGATCTTATCCAATATGGCGGGATACGCCTTTGCCAAGATCCCCTTTAAAATTACGAAATTGCTGCACGGCCTGTTTATTGTGGGCATCCTCCTGACCCTCCAGTCGATTTTGATCCCCCTCATTCTGATGGTGAACTTCGCGGGGATTTACAATACCCGTCTGGCGGTGCTGATCCCCTACGTGGCGCTGGGGCTTCCCATGGGGGTGTATTTATGTACGGATTTTATCAAGAGCATCCACAACGAACTGCTGGAGTCGGCCAGGATCGACGGGGCAAGCTTTATGAAGATCTTCACCAGGATCGTCTTCCCCATGTGCACCCCCGTATCGGTCACCCTTGCGATCATCACGTTTACCGGAACCTGGAATGAGTTCATTCTGATGAACCTCATGACGGCTACCGAAAAATACAAAGCCATCCCCGCGGCGGTGGGCCGTTACTCGGGCGCTTTGGGCTCGGATTACGGAAAGCTGTTTACCTCCCTGACAGTGGCTTTGATTCCCATTCTGATCTTCTATTTCATTTTTAGAAACCAGATCACCAAGGGAGTCGCCGCCGGAGCGGTGAAGGGCTGACCAAAGGGTTTCACCCTTTGGAAACCTGACAAGGGCTTTCGCCCTTGACCCACCTTTTTAGCAAGCGTTAGCGCCCTGAGCATTGCTCAGGGCGCTAGTTGGCTTGTTCAAATGTTATCCCTTCTCAAAGAGCGGGTCCAGGGCCTCAGGCCCTGGTGGGGATGCAAGGGGTGAAACCCCTTGCGCCTCGCCGTACCCCCCCCTGGTCCCCGCTTAGAACTTAAGCGGGTTCACCTTCACGCCGGGGCCCATGGTGGAGCTCAGGTACAAAGAGCGCACATAGGTGCCCTTGGCGGCGGCGGGCTTGGCCTTGTTGATGGCGTCCATCAGGCTGGTGAGGTTCTCCCGCAGCTTTTCGGCGCCAAAGGAAGCCTTGCCGATGGGGCAGTGCACGATGGCGGTTTTGTCCACCCGGTACTCCACCTTACCGGCCTTGATGTCGTTGACGGCTTTGGTGATGTCCGTGGTGACGGTGCCGCTTTTGGGGTTGGGCATGAGGCCCTTGGGGCCCAGGATCCGGCCGACGCGGCCGATGACGCCCATCATGTCCGGGGTGGCCACCATGACGTCAAAGCCGAACCAGTTTTCGGACTGGATCTTCTGGATCATTTCCTCGCCGCCCACGAAGTCCGCGCCGGCGGCCTCGGC
>JARKQO010000361.1 GCA_029974855.1 Eubacteriales bacterium | reverse complement strand
ATCGGGCTGCTGGCCGGTTTCCGGAAAAACAAGCGTTCCTCCAAGATCCTGGAGGGTATCGCCATATGCATTAATCCCGTTCCCTATTTTATCATCGCCATGATATTGCAGATCGTATTCGCGTTTCTGCTGGGCTGGTTCCCGCTGCAGTCCAACATCACCTCCATCGGCGGCTTTGGCGCGTTTATCGCGTCGCTGTTCAAGGCTTCGGTTCTGCCCGCCGTCTCCCTGCTGCTGCTGGGCACGGGCTGGTGGATTATCTCCATGAAATCCCTCTCCGGCACCACGGCGGAAGAGGATTTTGTCCTCTATGCCCGCTACCGCGGCCTGTCGGAGGGCAGGATCGGCTTCGGCTACGTACTGCGCAACTCCATACTGACCCAAGTCACGGCCCTGGCCATGAGCCTTGGCGGCGTGTTCAACGGCTCCATCATGACCGAGATCATTTTCGGATATCCCGGCGTGGGCACGCTGATCCAAAAGGCGATTTTGCAGTCGGACTACAACATGATTTTAGGCTGCATCACCATTTCCATCGTCGCCATTTCCACTATGACGCTGATCGCGGACATCATCTATCCCCTGATCGATCCCCGCATCCGGTATAGCTGAGAAAGGAGGGACGGGCCTATGAAGAAGTTTTGGAAAAACGCCAACCTGCGGCTCAAGATAGGGCTTTTCATGACGGCCTTCTTTATGATCCTGGGCTTTGTGGTGTTTTATCTTCCCCACGCCAATCCTTTTACCTACAACACCTATCCCAAAAAGCTCCCCCCCTCCTGGGAGAATTTGCTGGGCACCACCAGCATGGGCCAGGATGTTTTTTGGCTTTTGATCGAGGCCATCCACAATTCGCTTCTGATTGGCCTCATCGTGGCCACCATCGGCACTGTGGTGGGGGTGATGGTGGGCCTGATCGCCGGCTTCTCCGGCGGCATGCTGGACAGGGTGCTGACCGTGGTCACCGACACCTTTGTGGTGATCCCCTCCTTGCCCATTTTGGTGCTGATGACCGCGCTGATGAAGGGCTCCTCCACCGTGATCATGATGGCGCTGGTGCTGGCCATGTTCGCCTGGGCCTGGCCCAGCCGTCAGATCCGCTCCATGGCGCTGAGCATCCGGGAGCGGGACTTCATCCATACCGCGTGGTTCTCCGGCGAAGGCACGCTGCAGGTGGTGGTCACCGAGATCCTGCCCTTCGCCCTCAGCTGGTCGCTGTCCAATTTCATGAACGCGACGCTGGTGGCCATCGCCTCCGAATCCAGCCTGGCGGTGCTGGGCCTTTCCCCGGCCAACCTGATCTCTTTGGGGAACATGATCCAGTGGGCCAGGGACCGGAACGCCATTTTTGCCAAGCAGTGGTTCTGGATCGGGTCTCCCATCCTGGCCACCATGCTGCTGTTCATCGGCCTGTTCCTTTTGATCACGGGCTATAACAGCTATATGTCCATGAAGAGAGGCAGGTAAAAAAAAGGTGCTGAAAATCGATCATCTGTCCACCTCTTACAAAACCATTGACGGAGACGTGCGGGTCGTCAACGATGTGGACTTTGAGATCTACGAGAATGAGATCTTTGGCATCGCGGGCGAATCCGGCTGCGGGAAGACAACGCTGCTCAAGGCCCTGTACGATATCGTGGAGTTTCCCCTCCAGATTGATTCCGGCCGGGTAATCTTACGGGGAGAAAGGAACGGCAAGCCCTTTTCCTTTGAGTCGGGGTCCATCCGCAAGACCTGGTGGAACAACATTTCCTATGTGCCCCAGGCCGCCCAGAGCGTGTTGAACCCCATTACCCGCATCAAATCCCAGTTTCTGGACTCCATCCCCAGGGAAGCCCGCAAAAACGAAACGGAGCAGGAAACATTAAGGCGCGTGGCCGCCTACCTGGAGGAGCTGAGCCTGGCCCCGGACCTTTTCGAAGCCTTTCCCTTCCAGCTTTCCGGTGGCATGCGCCAGCGGGTGATCATCGCTTTGGCCACCTTCATGTCCCCCAGCGTCGTGCTGGCCGACGAGCCCACCACCGCTCTGGACGTGGTAGTGCAGCGGGGCATCCTGATGATGCTCATGCGCCTTCAGCAGCAGCTGAAAAACACATTGATTCTGGTGAGCCATGACATGGGGGTCCACTACCAGATTACCAACCGCATGGGCATCATGTACTCCGGCAGCTTTGTGGAGCTTGGCAAGACGGAGGACCTGTTCAACGACCCCGTCCACCCCTACACGAAGATGCTCATCAGCGCTTTGCCAAAGGTGGGGGACAAGAGCCAGAAGGTAGGCATCCCGGGCCGCCCGCCGGCGCTCACCACCCCCCCGCCCGGCTGCCGGTTCGCACCCCGCTGTCCCCAGGCCAGGGAAGCGTGCCAAAAAGCGGCGCCCCTATTCCGGGAGGTGCGCCCCGGACGCTTTGCGGCCTGTCACCGGCTGAACGGGGAGGTGGGGTAATATGGCGGAAAAGCTGCTGGAAATCAAAAACGTCAGCAAGATTTTTCGGATCGGCGGCATGCTCATGGGCAAAAAGCTGGTGGCCATCGACGACGTATCCCTGGACATTGACGCGGGCAAGCCTGTGATCCTGTCCATCGTGGGGGAATCCGGCTGCGGCAAATCCACGCTGTGTAAGATGATCCTGCGGATGTACAGGCCGGATCTGGGGGACATCACCCTTTCGGGCAAATCCTACGCCAACCGGAAAAGCTACGATCCCCTTCAGTTCAGGCTGGATGTGCAGCCCATCTTCCAAAACCCCTACGAATCCTTTTCCGCCCGCAAACCGGTGGACTCATACCTGTTCAACACGGCGCTGCGCCTTGGCATATGCAAAAGCCGCAAGGAAGCGGAAGCGCTGGTGGATGAAACGCTGCACAGCGTAGGCATGTCCCTTGCGGTGGTCAGGGGCAAGTACCCCACCCAGTTTTCCGGCGGCGAGCTGCAGCGCGTTTCCATCGCCAGGGCATTGATCACCCGGCCCAAGCTGATCATCGCCGATGAGCCCGTGGCGGCCATCGACGCGTCCATGAAAATGAACATCGTCAATTTGTTCAAGGAGCTCAAGGACAAGTACAACGTCTCCTTTATCTACATCACCCACGATCTGTCCACGGCCTATTACGTATCCGACTACATCGCAACGCTCTACCGGGGCTGCCTCATTGAATACGGGCCCGCCAAGGAGATCATGGATGAGCCGGCCCATCCCTATACCGAGCTTTTGATGAACGCCGTGCCCAGGGTGGGGGACAAATGGAACAAGGAGCTAGTCATGCCCGATACCGAGGACAAGGAATATGCCATCACCTACTGCAAATTCGCGCCCCGCTGTCCTTACGCCACGGACGAATGCAGAAAAACAAGGCCGGAGATGGTGAAGCTCAGCGATACGCGCAAGGTGCTGTGCTTCCACTCCCTTGTGAAACCGTAATGCGCAAAAATGGAGGGGAAGCGATCCCTCTATGCTTGAAAGGAAGGCAATTCATATGGTTCCTCATCATGATATATCCCAGATCCGCATCGGCACCTGCGTTCCCGGCGCGCACGCCGGAACGTGGGCCCCGCCGTTGATGGAGGCGGGGTTTGAGACCCTGTCCATCAATTTTCACATGGAGTACGAGGGAATCGACATTGGGGAGCAGGGCCCGGCCATGAAGGCCCTTGCGGCGCAAAAGGGCGTGGAGATCACGACTTTGGGGTATTACTGCAATGCCCTGGAAAATGAAGCGCAGCTGCGCGGCCTGGAGAAGGCCATTGATTCCGCCCATCTGTACGGGGCAAAGATCGTTTCCACATTTGCCGGGGCCTTGGAGGGCAGGCCCGTGGAGGAAGCCCTGCCCAGGTTCGGGCAGGTTTTCCGGGAGCTTGCAAAGCGCGCCCAGGATAAGGGCGTCCGCCTGGCCATTGAAAACTGCCCCATGGGCGGCGCCTGGGACAGGGCCACCTGCAACATCGGCTTCAACCCCAGGGCCTGGGAGCGTATGTTTGACGAGGTGAAAAGCGATGCCCTGGGGCTGGAATGGGAGCCCGCCCATCAAATGATCCAGCTCATCGACCCCATCGCCCAGCTTCCCAAATGGGTGAAAAAGGTGTATCATGTCCACGGCAAGGACGCCAGTATCGACCGCCGGACGGTGGCCGACTATGGCGTGCTGTGCAACACCGACTGGTACGCCCCACAGCGTACGCCGGGCTTTGGGGACAGTGACTGGCGGAATATCATCTACCTTTTGCATGTGGGCGGGTACAGGGGCGACATCTGCGTGGAAGGGTACCACGACCCCATTTACAAAAAGGATTGGGAAATGACCGCCCAAAAGCACGCCCTTGCCTATTTGAAGTGGTGCCGGGGCGGGGATTTTACGCCCAACCCCTGGGAAGAATAACCGGCCGCGCCATGACCGCGCGGCTTGCGGAGGATCAGCGATGAAATACATGCATAGTGAATGGAAGGGCCGCCTTGTCCACTGGAAGGAAACCCTCAGGCAGGATCTTTACCTCCCCCTGGGGGAAATCCCCCTGGAGGGCTTTGCCACCATGGAGCATCTGACGCCGGGGGAGGCGGAAGCGGGTCCCTTTGCGCCCATGCCCTTTGGCACACCATGGGGACGCACCTATGAATACTGCTGGCTGAGGGGAAGCGTTACGCTGCCGGAGGAAGCCCAGGGTCGCCGGATCGCCATGGACCTGCGGGTAGGGGGCGAGGCGACGCTGTTTGTGGATGGCAGGGCCTTTGGCACCTACCGCGCCGATTGGGTTGCGACGCCCTATCATTTTGTGGTGGACAACGTCCTCACCAAAAGCGCCCAGGCAGGCGCAAAGCACCAGATCCTCATCGAGGCCTATGCCGGGCATTACTTTCCGGAAAGCCCCATGGGCGGCTGCGCCACCGGTCCCGTGCTGCCCGGGGCCTACCGGGATCCCAAGACGGAAGGCCGGCGGGTCCTGCTTCAGAGCTGCACCTATGGCATCTGGAACGAGGACGCCTATCAATTGTACCTGGATGTGGAAACGCTGCGGCAGATCCTGGAGCAGATCGACCCGGAAAGCCTGCGGGCCGACAAGATCGCCGGGGCGTTGGAAAGCTTTACCCTGGCGGTGGATTTTGAGCAGCCTCTGGAGGAGCGGATCGCCTGCTACCAACAGGCCCGGGAGATTTTACGCCCTGCCATGGAGGCCCGCAACGGCTCCACCGCGCCTGTGTTCTACGCCGTGGGCAACGCCCATTTGGATCTTGCCTGGCTTTGGCCCATGGCGGAAACCCACCGCAAAACGGCTCGCACCTTCGCCGCGCAGCTGCGGCATCTGGAGGAATACCCCGACTACCAGTTCCTCCAGAGCCAGCCTGCCTCCTATGTCATGTGCCGGGAGCATTACCCGGAGCTGTATGAGCGTATTTTGAAGGCCATCAAGGAGGGCCGCTGGATCGCGGAGGGCGCGATGTGGGTGGAGCCCGATACCAACATGACCAGCGGCGAATCCCTGATCCGCCAGCTGATCCATGGCAAGCGCTTTTTCAAGGAGGAGCTGGGCATCGACAGCGTGGTGCTGTGGCTGCCTGACACCTTTGGCTATTCCGCCGCCCTGCCGCAGATATTAAAGGGCTGCGGCGTCAAGTACCTGGTCACCCAGAAGATCTTCTGGTCCTACAATGAGGGGGATACCTTCCCCTACCACTACTTCACCTGGCAGGGAGCCGACGGCTCCAGGATCGACACCTTTTTGCCCACCAGCTATACCTACCGCACCGACCCCAAGGAATTGTGCGAAGCCTGGGCCAAGCGCGTGCAAAAGCGCGGCCTGGAAGCCTTTTTGCTGCCCTTCGGCTATGGGGACGGCGGCGGCGGGCCCTGCCGCGACCACATCGAATACGCCTTGCGCGCCAGGGACATCGAGGGCGCGCCCAAGGTGCGGATGGCTTCTCCCACCCGGTTCTTTGAGATGATGGAAGCGGAAGGCGGCCCCCGGCACACCTACGTGGGCGAGCTGTATTTCTCGGCGCACCGGGGCGTATACACCTCCCAGGCCGACGTCAAGAGGGGCAACCGCAAAAGCGAGCTTGCCCTGCGGGAAGCCGAGTTCTGGGGCGCGCTGGCGGCTGCCACAGGCTTTGCGTACCCGCTGCCCCAAATGGACGCCGCCTGGAAGAAGTTGCTTCTCAATCAGTTCCACGATATTCTGCCCGGCTCCTCCATCGCCAGGGTCAATGAGGAAACCAGGCGTGACCACCAGTGGATCATCGCTGAGGCGGAGAGCGTGCTTGCAGAGGCTCAGCAGGCCCTAGCCAAGGGCGATGGCGTTACGGTGTACAACTCCCTTTCCTTTGAGCGGCAGGAAATCGTATCCCTGCCAGCGAACTTTGCGGAGGGTGCGCAGACCTTGGAGGGAACGCCGGTTGCCGTGCAGAACGCCTCCGGGGGCGTGCTAGCCCTTGTGAGCGTGCCCCCCTGCGGCGCGGTGTCACTGATACCCGCCAGGAGGTTGGCCCAAGGGCCCAGGGCCGAGGCCAGGCTGACCGATACCGGCGCGGTTCTGGAAAACCCCCTGGTCCGGGTGGAACTCAACGACCGGGCGGAAATCACCTCTTATGTGGACAAGCGGACCGGCAGGGAGTTTGCGGCGGAGCCCATGAACAGGCTGCTGATGTACAAGGATGTGCCCCGGTTGTTCGACGCCTGGGATATCGACTCCAACTACGCGCTGCAGCCGGTGGACATCGACGGCCCGGCGAAGCTTTCCCTGCGGGAAGAAGGCGGCCTGCGCGCCGTCCTGTCCATGGAGCGCAAAATCCTTGATTCCGTCTTTACCCAGGAGATCGTGCTGGAGGCGGGCGCCGGCCGGGTGGATTTCAAAACCCATGTCGGCTGGCATGAGCTCCACCGGCTCCTGAAGGTATCCTTCCCCGTGAGGGTGGAGGCCACCGAAGCCCTCAACGAAATCCAGTTCGGCTATCTTACCCGGCCCACCCACCGCTCCCGCTCCTACGATACCGACCGCTTTGAGGTATGCCAGCAGCGCTACAGCGCCCTGTGCGACCAGACCCACGGCGCGGCGGTCCTCAACGATTGCAAGTACGGCATCAGCCAGAACGGTAGCGCCCTGCAGCTGACGCTCCTGCGGGCGGCGGCCAGCCCGGAGATGCGCGCCGACAACGGCGAGCACGATTTCACCTATGCCTTTACGGCCTGGGAGGGCACGTTCATGGATTCCCCGGTGGTCAGGGAGGCTTATGCCCTCAACATTCCCCTGGGGCTTTCCTCGGGCAGCCTTGCCGCCTTCAGCGCCTTCTCCCTGGACAAGGAAAACGTGTTCATCGACACGGTGAAGCCCGCCGAGGACGGCGGCGGCGACATCATTCTGCGGCTGTATGAGGCGAAAAAAGGCGACACGTCCTGCCGCCTGAAGGTGGACATCCCCGCCGCTGACCTGTGGGAATGCGACATGCTGGAGAACAGCCTTGCCGAGCTTGTGCCGGAGGACGGACATATCCCGCTTCACTTCCGTCCCTTTGAGGTAAAGACGCTGCGGCTGAAGCAACCCCGCTGATCCCGGGAATACCCCCCCGGGGCGGCGGTACGCCTCTAGGGACATAGGCACTACCCTTTCACATCGGGAGGACTTTGCATGAAAAACGGCGAGGCGCTGTATCTGCAGATTTACGGCAAGCTTTTGGAGGAAATCAAAGACGGCGTATATGCCGATAACAGGCCGCTGCCCACGGAGGCGGAGGCGGCCAAGCAGTACCTTGTCAGCCGGATCACCAGCAAAAAAGCGCTCACCAAGCTGGCCGAGGAGGGCGTCATTGTGCGCATTCCCGGCCGGGGCTCCTTTGTCAAAAAGGATTATGCCCTCCCCGTGCTGGACCGTGTCAAGGACTCCCAAGCAAAATCCATCGCCTTGGTCATGGGAGGCTACACCTCATCCTTTGGCATGGATGTCATCAATGGCGCTTTGGCCCGGACGGAAGAACTGGGCATGCACCTGATCCTCAAGAACACCGGGAACGATCAAAAGCGCGAGTCGCAAATGCTCAAAGCCCTCATCCATTCCAACGTGTCCGGCATCATCATCCAGCCCGCCCACGGCGAGCTGTACAACGAGGTCATTCTCAACGCCGTATACTCCAAGTACCCCATCGTTATGGCGGACAGGTTCATGCCCGGCATCGACGTGCCCTTTGTGGGAGTGGACAATGTCAATTTGGCCAGACAGGCCGTCTCTAGGCTGATCTCCTGCGGCCACAGGAACATCTCCCTGCTGGCCCTGGAGGACGACCTTTCCTCCTCCCTGAAGGACCGCATGCAGGGCTACATGGAGGCCTTTGCCGATCACCTGCTGGCCGTCAAAAAGGATCTGTGGCTGACGCGCATCAATGACCTTGCCCAGTTCAGGGAGCTTGACTACAACGAGTATACCGCCCATGAGGCCTACGTGAACATCATTGCCGCCCACTTGCAAAGCCACCCCGAGATTACAGCCATCTTCGGCACCGAGTACAGCATGGCCAAGGCGGCCTGGGACGCGGCCAGGCGCATCGGCAAGCGCATCCCCGAGGACATTTCCATCGTCAGCTTTGACTTTGACTCCGGCTACCTGGGCGTACACCATCTGTCCCACATCCGGCAACCCCAAAGGGGAATCGGCTCTTGCGCCGTGGAAGTGATCCATGCCATTTTGCAGGGCAAGCCGCCGAAAAACCGCTGCTTCCTGCTGGACGGCGAATGGATTGAGGGCAACACCATTGCGCCACCCAGGGGGGCCCTTGGGGCTGAGGATATCGCCGGCTGATCCGCGCCGCGCCGCTTCCTCATGATTATGCCAATCCACTTAAAAGGGACCGCCCCCTGGCGTATCATGCCATCTTTGGGACATACCGCGATTGCTGGGTATTATTGCTGACGACTCTTGAAACAGAAAATGGGAGGTAAAGTATGCCCCGCATCTCCTGGATGACGGTTGGATACTTCTTTTGAAGCGTTACCAAGCTGTCTTTCAGATACTTGCCCTTCTAGGCTGCCTGAGGTGGAATGATGATGCCCTCCTCGCTCTGGATGGGCTCCAGTACCACGGCAGGCACCTTTCCCCTATGTGGGTGAGGTTGCGGACGGCCTTGCGGATGTCCTCGGCGTTGTCGTACTCCCTGCTGCGCCATGGGCAGGTAGGGGGTGCGGTAGGTGCTCTTTCCGCCCAGGGAAATCGCGGCCATGGACTTGCCATGGAAGCCGTTGATGGCCGCGATGTACCATCTCCAGTTGGTGGCAATTCTCGCCAGCTTGATGACCATCTCGTTGGTCTCCGCGCCGCCGTTGGTGAAGAAGCAGTATTGCAGATCCCCCACTGTGATCTCGCTCATCACCTTGGCGAGGTATCCCCGCAGCGGGTTCAGCAGTTCCTAGGAGTGCAGCGTCTGCCGGTCTGGCTGGGCGTCGATGTATTTCAGGATCTCGTCGTTGCGGTGGCCGCACATGTAGATCAAAAGCATATAGCACATATAGCGAAAGCAGTGATATGGCAACTGCCATCCATTGTACGGACGGAATACTCGGAAAGGCCATCTCCCGGAAGGGGCAGATGATAGATGTTTACTACAAGCATAGAAGGGGTATGGCTTAACCGTCAGCTGCCAGACGCGGAGAGAACCCGGCTTCCCGCTCGACGCGATGAGCGGCGAATCCTGCCGAGGCATGGGAACGATGAAGGAACCTTGGGTGTTATCCTAAGGTCATTTTTGCGGATAAGGTCTACCGAAATCGCGGAAACCTTGACTACTGCAAAACTTATGGCATCCAGTGTCCGGTCCCAGGCTGGGCCGGCCGAAAAGAGATGGGAGGGCAAACGAACATCAGTCTCGTAAGTACTTACCACAGATTTTGCAATGCTCAGAGCGCCGGAAACTGCTTTTGCGTCATTCCCTTTGCTTGCCTGATGCAGAATGATTATCCGTGCA
>JARKQO010000348.1 GCA_029974855.1 Eubacteriales bacterium | reverse complement strand
TCATAGGTCAGCATGGTCTGTCCCGCAAAGAGCTTTTCCCCGGTGATGGAATGGCTGACCGCGTAGATTTCCCCGGCCATAGGCAAACCTCCCTTATCGTCCTAAGGGAGTATATGCCGGGCCTGCTTGACCAGTTGCTTGGGGGAGCCTGTATCCCCCCCCTAGGAGCTTGGGCCTTCCTCCGCCTCCCCCACCCAGGCGAACCGGGGCGCCAAGCGCCCCTGGTACTCCACCCGCTGGGTCCACATAGCCGCCGGGCGCACCCAGTAGCCCCGGTCTCCGTACAGCGCCTGGTATACCACCATGGGCTCCAGGGTTTCGGAGTGCCGGGCCACCCACAGCAGCCGGTATAGATTGCCTTTGAAATGCCGGTACAGGCCGGGGGCAAGGGGCTCTGCCCCTTGCATTCCCGCCAGGGCCTGAGGCCCTGGACCCGCTTTTGGGTCATGGTCCATGTTGATTCCCTTCCGTCCAGACCCCTGGAAAAATCTTCTATTTCCGCTCCCGCTTCCAGGCCAAAAATTCCTCAAAGGTCCCCTCGTAGTCCAGGCAGCCCTCCCGGTCCAGGGGAATTTCGATGATCCGGTTGGCGATCTCGTCGATGAACTGATGGTCCGTGGAGGCGAAGAGCAAATGCCCCGGATAGGCCGCCAGGCCGTTGGACAGGGCGGTGATGCTCTCCAGGTCCAAATGGTCCGTGGGCTGGTCCAAAATGAGGGCGTTGGCCTTGCTCATCATCAGCCTGGAGAGCATGCAGCGCACCTTCTCCCCGCCGGAGAGCACCTTGGCGGGCTTGTACACGTCGTCCCCGGAAAACAGCATCCGGCCCAGAAAGCCCCGCAAATACGTCTCCGTGGTGTCAAAGGAATACTGCCGCAGCCACTCGATGAGAGTCCCGTCAAAGTCCTCGAAGAAGCGGGTGTTGTCCTTGGGAAAGTAGCTCTGGCTGATGGTAACGCCCCATTTGAAGCTGCCCGCGTCCGGGTTCAGCTCTCCCACCAAAATCCGGAACAGGGCCGTGGCCCCGGCCTCGTTCTCCCCCACAAAGGCGATCTTGTCCCCCTTGCGCATGGTGAAGGACACATTGTCCAGCACCTTCACCCCGTCCACGGTTTTGGACAGCCCCTCCACCTGGAGGATGTCCTTCCCGGCCTCCCGCTCGGGCTCGAAGCCCACGAAGGGGTATTTCCGGCTGGAGGCGGGCATCTGCTCGATCTGGATGCTGTCCAGAATCTTCTTGCGGCTGGTGGCCTGCTTGCTTTTGGACTTGTTGGCGGAGAAGCGGCGGATGAACTCCTGCAAATCCTTGATCTTCTCCTCCCGCTTCTTGTTCTGGTTGCGCAAAAGCTGCTGCATCAAGGTGCTGCTTTCATACCAGAAGTCGTAGTTGCCGGCGTACATCTTACAGGTTTCGTGATCCACGTCCACGATGTCCGTGCAGACCGCGTTCAGGAAGTGCCGGTCGTGGCTCACCACGATCACCACCGCGTCGGACTCCACCAAAAACTCCTCCAGCCATTGGGTGCTGTCCACATCCAGGCTGTTGGTGGGCTCATCCAGCAGGATGATGGAGGGATGCCCAAACAGCGCCTGGGCCAGCAGCACCTTCACCTTGTGCTTGGCGTCCAAGGACTCCATGGGGGCGTAGTGCATGTCCGGGGGAACGCCGATGCCGTTGAGCAGCTGGGCCGCCTCGGTCTCCGCGTCCCAGCCGTTCATCTCCGCGAACTCCCCCTCCAGCTGGGCGGCCTTTTCCCCGTCCGCGTCGGAAAAATCCTCCTTGGCGTAGAGCGCGTCCTTTTCCTTCATGATCTCATAGAGCCTTTTGTTGCCCATGATCACCGTGTCCATCACGGAGAAGGCGTCGTACTTGAAATGGTTTTGCTCCAGCACGGACATCCGGTCCGTCTTGGGGATGGACACCGTGCCCGAGGTGGGCTGCAGCTCCCCGGAGATGATCCTCAGCAGCGTGCTCTTTCCCGCGCCGTTGGCCCCGATGATCCCGTAGCAATGGTTGGGCTGAAACAGCAAATCCACATGCTTGTACAGCAGATCCCCCGCGAATTGAAGGCTTACGTCCGTTATTGTGACCATGGCTTACCCCTTTGTCCGTATTTGCGTTTTAGATCAGCGTGAACTCCAGCCGGATGGGCTGGTGGTCGCTGTTTTGAAAGTTCAAATCCACGGTTTCCAGATGGTTGACCTTGATGTTGGGGGAGAGGATGAAACCGTCGATGCCGTAGAACTGGCTGTTTTGCCTGTCCCCGGAATAGGGCTCGTGGACGGAGCGGCAGGTGGGCGCCGAGGGGTCGAAGGCGTAGGAGAAGCCCTCTGGCAAATCCTCCTCCAGCAGTTGGCCCGGCTCCCAAAGCTGCTTCAGGCGCAGGGGATAGGCCTCCTCCGCCCCCGGGAAGCTCTGGTTGAAATCCCCCCCGGCGATGACGTAGTTGCCGTTGCGGTACTCGGTGGCCAAAATGTCCATCAGCTGCCGGGTCTGGGCCTTGCGGCCCTCCCCATCGTCAAAGGCCTCCAGGTGCAAATTGATCAGCACCAGCTCCTTGTGGCCGCCCAGCACCGGAATGCGCTCCACCAGCAGGCAGCGCTTCAGGTTGGCTACCCGCATGGGCCAGCCAAAGGGCACCGGCAGGCTCTCCCGGGTGGCCTGGGTTACCTTCAGGCCGCTTAAGGTCATCAGCCCGCTTTCCACCCTCCCCAGCATGGGCCAGGGAAAGGGCACAAAATCGCACTTGTAGTTCAGGGCGAAGGCCGAGGTCAGGGACAGCCCGTGGCGCAGGGCCTGGACCTGGTTCACGAAGTGGCTGCGGCGGGAATCCCGGTCCACCTCCTGCAGCAGGTATACATCCGCCTTCTGGGCGGACAGGGCCCCCAAAATCCCCGTCAGGTTCTCCTCCACGATGCTCCTGCGCTCGGGCCTTACCATGCTTCCCCCGTCCATGAAGAAGCTCTGGTCCCGGCCCAGGGAGGCATAGCCCAGGTTCCAGGTCACCACGGTGTACTTGGTTCCCGGGGAGGGCACGGTCTGCCGGGCGGCCAAATCCAGGGCCAGCCCCTCCACCTCCTGGGGGCGGTACTCGTTCACCGTGAGATAGCCAACCAGCCCCAAGGCCGCAACCAGCACCAGGGCCAGGGCCGTCAGCAGCCATCTTCCCATCTTTCGCATGGACCTCATCGCCATACCTCCTATCCCCCCATGCCGCTTCTCATCCGCGTCGCCCTGATTATAGCATATCGCCGCCTGGTGTCAACGCGGCTTCCAGGGCCCGGGCAAAGGCCTCGTCCTGGATTTCCAGGACAGGAGCTACGGGGGAGTAAGTTTTTGAAAGTGAGTCCACAATGGACGAGAAGGTGAAAATCGGGTTGAAAAAAAGAGATCGAAGTTCGCCCCCAAAAGGCCCTTGGAGGGAAGAGGGATTTGATCGGCGCGGATGAGTACGATTTTATGGCCGGATGGCCTCTGGCTGCCGAACGGCAAATCCGATTTTGCGGAAAATTGTGGACGGTATCCAGCCCCGGTACGGTATTGTGGCAGGGCAGAAGCGCAAGACTTTTTGCAATGGGACAAGGGGGTTTTGTCGCAACCCTTACTTTTCATCAGCCAATCCCGCAGCGAACCATACTTTCCATGCGTACTTTAGTGCGTTGTGGAAGGCGGATCCCTTTTTTGCTTCATACACAACGTAATCCCCTTGTGATTCTGTCACGGTAAGTGTAAATCCTTTGTCGATCATTTTTTGCAGCATTTCGGAGTTGTTGGATATTTTAATATCTGCGTAACCTGTACCATATGTCCAGTTTTGTTTTGCTATTGAATAGCGGGAGCCATCGGGTAGCTTGATTTCCACCTGCGATACGGAAATTGAACTATCAATCGCCCACCACGAGTAAAGAACTTGTAAGCTTATCCACTTATGAATGTTCCCGTTTTCAGCATTCTGCCCCCCATAGAAATAGCAACCCATAATCATCGGCAAAGCGGCAAATGAATCGTCCGTTGTACTGTAAATGTATTGGAAAGATAAAGAATCATTTCTTAAATCAAAAGTACAGCTAACGGTACCCTTTTTTACGCGCTTATCATTACACAAGTACTTCGATGCAGCTTTTTTGGCGGCTTTGTAATCAATGGAACTGGCGCCGGTGGAGGTGACCACGACTGCTTTGTTTGTATCGCTTGTTTGGGAGGCGCTATCCATTGGCTCTGATAACTTGATTACATCTTCACGCAAATAGCCTTCTTTGCCTTTGTATTCGACTGGGTACCAACTCAAATCATCCTGTGATACGGCATCACCAGTTATATTTACTTTTGCGCCTTTTTTTAGCTTCATTATGGTCGTACCGTTAGGTTGCTCACGGAGTCTGACATCTGATTTTACGACGGTTGCGGTCTGAATGGTTTCCGCCCTCGCTAAACCCATCAGCGCAAAAATGCACACAAAAGAGAGAACCAACAGAACATGAGTTACAAGCCCGCGCTTTAAATTAGCCAATTATGACCACCTCCTATGACAAAAAATATCTGGAAAGTATTATATTTATCAGCCTTAGAATTCTGATACATTAAATCTTCAACTCATAATGATGATACTCATTGTTGATTATACCATGATCCGGGGCCCATGCCAAGACTTCCCTGGATTTCCAGGACATCCTCCAGGGCCCGGGCAAAGGCCTCGTCCTGGGTCCTGACCCGCTTGGGCGGCCCCTTCGTGCGCCCCCCCGCTTGCCGTATCCGCCGGGCCACATGGCGCTTCATCAGCAGCCCGTCGATATTGTCCGCGGTATACAGCCAGCCGTCCTGGTGGAGGGCCGTGGCCCCCCGGGCCAGGCACATGGCCGCCAGGCCGTAGTCCTGGGTCACCACCACGTCCCCGGGCCGCAGCAGGTTCACCAGCCGGAAATCCACGCTGTCCGCCCCCCGAAGCACGGTGATGGTTTCGGCTCCCTCCCGCTGCATCCGGTGGGCGTCGTCGCACACCAGCACCACGGGCACGCCCCGACTTTTGGCGATGCCCAAGGCCAAATCCGTCACCGGGCAGGCGTCCGCGTCAATCAGCAGCCTTCTGGGCCCTTTTTCCTCACGCCGCTCCATGGGCCCCCTCCTCCCGGGTCACCTTCTTCACCCAGCGGTAGGAGTTCACCTGCCACAGGGCCACCAGGCACTTGGACAGCTGGTCCGATTTCAGGCAGAAGAACACCCACAGGGAGTCCCATTTCCACACATGGGCCGCCAGCAGGCTCAAGGGCAGCACCAGCCCCCACATGAAGATCAGGTCGTTGTAGAACACAAAGCCCGTGTTGCCCCCGCCCCGCACGATCCCCGTGAGGCAGCTGACCTGGTAGGAGGTGCCCACGATGGTAATGCTCAAAATGGTGATGAAGGCCCGGGAGAGCTGAACCGCCTCAGGGGTGAGGGTGTACAAGGAGATAATCCAGTCCTTGCACAGATACAGCGCCGCCCCGGATACCAGCCCCACCGCCACATACATCACCTGGAGGGTGTTCACGTACTCCTTGAGCCTGTGGGGCTCGTCCCCGCCCACGGCCTTGCCCACGATCACCGCGCTGGCGCTGGCGATGCCGTAGGCCACCACGGAGATCACCTGGAACAAAGAGGTGGCGATGGCGTTGGCCGCGATGGCGGCGGAGCCCAGATGCCCCAGGATGGCCGTCTGAATCCCCATGGCCACGCCCCAGCTGGCCCCGGAGAGGATCACCGGGATGGCCACCTTGCGGAAATCCGCCAGCAGCTCCTGATTCCGCCGCCACAGCTCCCCCAGCCGGAGGGCCAGGCGGCGGTCCATCCGGTAGGTGTAAAACAAAATGATGCCAAACTCCAGGCCCCGGGCCGCCAGCGTGGCGATGGCCGCGCCCCGGGCCCCCAAGGCCGGAGCCCCCCCGTTGCCGAAGATCAGCATCCAGTTCAGCAGCAGCTTCAGCCCAAAGGCCACCAAGGGGGCCACCATCCCCACCGCCACCTTCTCCAGGCTGCGGTGGGCGCTTACCAGCACCAGCCCGGCGCAGAAAAACGGGTAGCTATACCCGCTGATCCGCAAATAGGCCGCCCCCTCGGCCACCACGGCCCCGTCCGTGGCCATCAGCCCCAGCAGCCAATGAGGCGCAATCTGGGAGACGGCAAAGAACGCCGCGCTGACCACCAAAGCCAGCCGCAGGGCGATGGCCACCACCTGCCGGATGGGGCCCATCCGCTGGGCCCCCCAATACTGGGCCGTCAGCACCGCCATGCCCTCCCCGATGCCAGCCACCACCATTTGCAGCAGAAACTGCACCTGGCTGGCCAAGGATACCCCGGACAGCGCCGTCTGGGAATAGGCCCCCACCATGATGTTGTCCACCAGGCCCACGAAGCACACGATCACGTTTTGCAGCGCGATCCACCCGGTCAGCCGGATCACCCGGCGGTAGAAGGTTTTGTCTCTGGAAAGCAGCATTTGTGGCACCTTTCCCAGGGGTTTCACCCCTGGACCCGAGCAGGGATTTCATCCCTGCACCCGCTATTGACCGGGCTTCGCCCGGTCAAGGGTCTATTATGATAGATATTTCCTTCATTTGTCTTGGACTGGGCCTTGGCCCTTCCCCTTGAACAGCCTGAAAGGCTGTTCAAAGCACGGGTTCTTAGGGCCTTAGGCCCTAAGCGGGGTCCAGGGGTGGAACCCCTGGCGTCCTCCCCCCCGTCCCCGTTATAACTCCACAACCTCCCACAACTCGCTTCCCGTACCCAGGCGCAGCACGTGCCGGTAGCCCAGGTCCCGAAGGCCGGGGAGGGCCTGGTCCAGGCCGAAGTCCAGGAAGGCGGCGTCGTGGCAATCGGAGGTGAGGGTGACTTGGCCGCCCATTTCCCGCCAGGCCCCCAGCAGCTCCCGGGAGGGGTAGGGCTCCTTCATGTAGCCCCGGGCCACGCCCCCGGTGTTCAGCTCCATCACGCCGCCGCAGGGGAAGGCACGCTCCAAAGCGTCCAGGGCCAAAGAGCGGTAGGCCGGGCTGGCGGCGTCAAAGAGGCCCCAGGCGGTGGCGGCCTTGCGCACCAGGTCAAAATGGCCGATGATGTGGGGCCGGTCCTGGAGCAGCATCTCCACGTGGAGGTCGAAGTACCGGCGGACCAAAGCCATCATCTCTCCCCGGAAAACCTCCCGGGCGTAGGCGGCCAAAGTGGCGGCGCTGCCGTCGGCGGCCACCGGCCCGCCGTGGAAGTCCCGCTCCAGGTAGTGGGTAGCGCCCAGAATGTAATCAAACCGGGCCCTGTTCTGGGCCTTTTTCTCCG
>JARKQO010000315.1 GCA_029974855.1 Eubacteriales bacterium | reverse complement strand
GTCACGCCAGGGGACGCTGTCCCCTGGACCCCTGCCCAAGGGCTATGCCCTTGGGAATCCCGCTTTTGCCCGCGCTACGCGCGGTCAAGGGATAAGAAACTCTCCCATCTTTTTCTTTACATCTTTCATCAGCAGACATATAATGTAGGCACGTATTTCATATCGTTCAAACGAGCTGGGCGCAACGTCACACTTCAAACCCGCATGACCGCCATCTACGAAAATCAGCACAAAATGAAATGGGGGGCCAGCGCATGAAAAAGGTGGCTGTCTTGTTTTTGTTACTGCTGTTTCTCTTCCTCCCGGCGGTTGCCAACGGGCCACCGGAGGCCGCCTCCGCCGAGAGCGCGCCTGAGGAGGGCTACACCCCCGAGGAGATGCTCTCCCTCTGGTATGAAATTGGTTCCTATCTCAGAGAAAACGGGCTTTATCCTTTTGTGCAGCTGCAAAAAGGCGACCTGGGCTACGAGGTGAGAGCTTTGCAGATTCGCCTGGCTGAGCTGGGCTATTACAGCAAAGCCCTGGCCGACAACTTTGGCAACGGGACCTATGCGGCCATGCGGAAATTTGAATCGATCAACGATCTGCCGGTCAACGGAATCGCCTCCGTGGAGGACCAGAAACGCCTGTTTAGCCCCAAAGCCCTTGCCAACTCGGGCGCTCCGGTGAAAGCCCCCGCGGATGACCCCACAGATAAGCCGCAGGGCAGTTCCGAGGAAACCCCCGCGCCGGACGACGGGGACGATTCCTCCGGCACGAATCTGGCGCTTCCCCGTTTCACCATCAAGCCAAAGAACTATGATCCGTTCTCGGCCTCGACCCCTACGCCCACGCCCACGCCGAAGCCGACCTTGGTGTTAACCGTTGGCCCGTATCACACCCTCAAGCCACCGCTGGGCGGCTTCTAATACGAATTGCAAGCACTCCTTGTTCGCCGTTCCGGGTTTGCCCTGAACGCCTGTTTCATCTGCTTGCCACCTCCTTGCTGCTCCTGGTATAATGGACTCTCTGAAAAAATCCGGCGAAAAGCCCAAAGGAGAGTTGCCCATGGATCAGCAAAGGCCGGTGGACCTGGTGGTGGTGGGCATGGGGGCCCGAGCCATGATCTACGCCCGGGAGGCCCTCCGCCATCCGGACAAGCTGCGGATCGTAGGGGTGGCGGACGTGAACCCCGAGGCCCTGCGCCTGGCCCGGGAGGCCTTCGGCATCCCGCCGGAGCACTGCTTTCCCTCCGCCCAGGCCCTGGCCGCTTTGCCCCGCTTTGCGGACGGGGCCATCAACGGCACCATGGACCCCCAGCACGTGGAAACCACGCTGCCTTTGCTGCGCCGGGGTTATGACGTACTGCTGGAAAAGCCCTTCGCGCCGAACCAGGAGCAGGCGGACCTGCTCCTTTCCTGCGCCCGGGAGACAGGCCGCCGGGTGATGATCTGCCACGTGCTGCGCTACGCGCCCTTTTACCGGACGGTCAAGGAGCTCATCCTCTCCGGGGCCCTGGGCCGGATCATCAACCTCCACATGATGGAGCAGGT
>JARKQO010000279.1 GCA_029974855.1 Eubacteriales bacterium | reverse complement strand
TGGCAGCATCGTATCCTTGGTGAGCATGCGCCTGGCCCAAAAGCCTATGGACCGGGAGCATCCCTTTGGCCATGGCCGCCTGGAATACATCGGGGCCCTGGGGGTGGGGGCCCTGATTTTGGTGATGGGCGTAAGCCTGCTGAAAAGCGGCGTGGAGGCCCTGATCCGTCCCGGGGATTTGACTTTGTCCTTGCCGGTGCTGGGGCTGCTGCTGGCGGCGATGCTGTTGAAGCTGTGGCTGTTTTTCTTTTACCGGACCTTGGGCCGCAGGGCCGGCAGCGCTACCCTGCTGGCCCCCTCCAAGGACAGCCTCAGCGACGTGCTGGCCACAGGGGGCGTGCTGGTGAGCGTGGGGCTGCAATACGCCTTTGGCTGGCAGACGGACGGCGTCATGGGGATTTTGGTGGCCCTCATCGTGCTGAAAGCCGGCTATGACGTATGCAAGGATACCGTGGGGCTGCTGCTGGGGGAGAAGCCCGATCCCCAGAAGGTGAAGCGGATCCGGGAAATGCTGTTGGCCTTTCCGGGCATTTTGGGCATCCACGACCTGGTGCTCCACGATTATGGCCCGGGCCGGTGCATCGCCTCGGTCCACGCGGAGGTCAGCGCCACCAGCGATATCGTGGCCATCCACGAGGTCGTGGATCAGGCCGAGCGGGAAATTGGCCGGGAGATGAACATCGTGATCTGCATCCACATGGACCCCATCGTCACCGAGGATGAGACCGTGAACCAGGTGAGGGCCAAGCTGGAGGAGTTTTTACGCCATACGGACGAACGGCTGACCATGCACGACTTTCGCCTGGTGCCGGGCCACCAGCAGGTGAATTTGATTTTTGACTGCGTGCTGCCCGGCGGATATCCGGACCGGGAGGCCCTGCTGCGCTCCCTGAACGCCTATGCCAAGTCTTTGGACCCTCGCTATCAGGTAATCGTACAATTTGATACGGATTATCTGCCGTGTTAATCCTTCCCAGGGGAAACAAAAGAGCGGCCCGCCCCGTTGCATAGGGGATGGGAAGCTCATTTTTTTGGGCAGGAGGAAGCGGGATGAAGGCGAAAAGATGGAAGGCCCTGGTAAGCTGCGCCCTGGCGGCGCTGATGCTGGGGGGCATGGCCCTGGCCTCGGAGCCCGGGGCCCTTTTGACCCTAAAGGAATTTTCCCTGGCAAGGCCCTGGGAAATTCGCCTGCCTGTCCCCAGTTCCACCCCCGGTTCCACCCCCGCCAGAGGTCCCGTGGTCTCCCCCGCGCCCAGCGAAACCCCGCCCCCTCCGCCGGAGCCCACGCTGCCCCTTCAGACCCAGGAGGAAGGGGTGCTGTCCTTGCTGCTCATCGGGGTGGACTCCCACGGAAGCGGCAGCAACGGCCGCAGCGATACGGTGATTCTGGCCCGGCTCAACGCCAAAACCGGGGAGATCAAGCTGGTGTCCTTCCTGCGGGATCTGTACGTGAAGATTCCCGGCAGGGGCAAAACCCGCCTCAACGCCGCGTATTTTTACGGCGGGGCGGAGCTGCTGCGAAAGACCCTGGGCAACAACTTCGGCATTGAGGTGGACGGCACCGTGGCCGTGGACTTCCGGGCCTTGGTGTCGGTGATCGACCAGCTGGGCGGTGTGCCCGTGGCCTTAAACGACAAGGAGCGGAGCGCCCTGAACGCTTTGCTGAAGGAGTACAACCGGGATTACGGCTACGCCCGGGATCACGGGCTGGTGATGGAGGCAGGGGAGCAGCTGCTGGACGGCAAGCAGGCCCTGTGCTTCAGCCGCATCCGCAAGCTGGACAGCGATTTTGTGCGCACCGACCGGCAGCGCCGGGTGCTGGAGGGCATGCTGAGCCGGGTGCAGAGCCTGTCCCTGCCCAAGCTGCTGGCCGTGGCCGGGAAGGCCTGGGGCAGCCTGACCACGGATTTGGGCTTTCAGGACATGGTGTCTTTGCTGCCCTTGGTGATGGGCAATAAGGACATCACCATCTCCGGTATGCAGATTCCCATAAACGGCGGCTACCAGGACGAGGTGATCAACGGCATGATGGTGCTGGTGCCGAATTTGAAGAAGAATGTTCAGGCTATGGAGAAGTTTTTGAAGTAGGGGGAGGGCGAACGGGGGGAGGATACGCTGGGGGCGCTGATCCGGCCTTTCGGTCGGCGTAGCCTTCACTATCGTTCGGCTACTTGCCTCAAGGCCCACCTCTCGTTCGCTTGCCGCTACGCGGCAGGGCCCACTGGGCCCACGCTCACTGACGGTGCCCCAGACCTCCGCCAAAGGGATGCATCCCTTTGGAATCCCGCTTTTGACCGCGCTACGCGCGGCCAAGAACAAAAGGGACATAGAAAGCCGCACTGTGAAAGCAGCGCCGCTATTATCATCTTTTCCCCTTGACCGCGCGCAGCGCGGTCAAAAGCGGGTCCAGGGACGAAGTCCCTGGTAGGAGTCCAGAGGGCGAAGCCCTTGGGCCGTCCCCTCGTCCCCCCGTTCCTCCCCCCGTCCGTTCCCCTACCCCCGCCCGGCGATATCGTCGGCCACGGCCATGCCGGTGACGCTGGCCTGCATGAGGCCCCGGGTGATGCCAGCGCCGTCGCCGATGGCGTAGAGGCCCTTGATGGCGGTTTCGAAATGGTTGTCCACCAGGACCTTGCTAGAGTAGAACTTCACCTCCACGCCGTAGAGCAGGGTGTTGCGGCTGTACAGGCCCGGAGCCAGTTGGTCGAAGGCCTTCAGGGCTTCCACGATGCTGGTGAGGTGCCGGGGGGGCAGCACGAAGCTGAGGTCCCCGGGCACGGCGGTGGAGAGGGTGGGGATGGTGGTGGACTTTTTGAGGCGGTTGGCGTCTGTGCGGCGGCCCATGAGCAAATCCCCCAGGCGCTGGACCATGATGGGCCCGCCGGTGAGCATGTTGCCCAGCTGGGCAATGTAGCGGCCGTATTCGATGGGCTGGTTGAAGGGCTCGGTGAACCGGGTGGACACCAGCAAGGCGAAGTTGGTGTTGCCGGTGCGCTTGGCGGGGTCGGAGTAGCTGTGGCCGTTCACCACGGCGATGCCGCCCTCGTAGTACTCCTGGCTGACCTCGCCGCCGGGGTTCATGCAGAAGGTGCGCACCTTGTTCTCATAGGTGTCGCTGTAATAGACCAGCTTGGCCTCGTATAGGTCCTTGGTGAGGCCGTCCATGATGGCGTTGGGCACCTCCACCCGCACGCCGATGTCCACCTCGTTGTTCTGGGTGCGCAGGCCCAGCTTGGCGGCCTGGTCCGTGAGCCACTGGGCGCCGCCCCGGCCCGGGGCCACCACCACGTAAGGGGCCTTGGCGATGAAGGGCTCCTGGCCCCGTTTGTGGAGCTTCACGCCCACTACCGTCCCGTTCTCACAGAGGATGTCCTGGGCGGTGGTGAGCTCCAGGAAGGTGGTGTTGGTTTTTTCCACCAGGTAGTCGTGCATGGCCCCCAGCACAGGGCCCGCGTTTTCGGTACCCAGGTGGCGCACGGGGCAGGGCACCAGGCGGATGTTGTGGCGGCTGGCTTCGTAGGCAATCTCCTCCACCCGGCGGTCGTTAAGGCCGTGGACGGTTTCGTTGGCCCCGAAGCGCAGGTAAATCTGGTCGGCCTTGCCGATGTAGTCCATGGCCCGCTTGTGCCCCAGGTAGTCGCTGACCTGGCCCCCCACCTCGTCGGACAGGGAGAGCTTGCCGTCGCTGAAGGCCCCGGCCCCGGCCCAGCCGTGGACGATGCCGCAGGGGTCGCAGTGAACGCACTGGCCGTTGATGCGGGCGGGGCAGGTGCGCTTGGCGATGGCCCTTCCAGCGTCCACGATGAGGATGTTGGCCTGGGGCTTCCTGTCCGCCAGCTGGAGGGCGGCGAAGATGCCCGCAGGGCCCGCGCCGATGATGATCGCGTCAAAAATCTGTTCCATAGGAGGCTCCTTTGTGAAATTTACCGGCTGTCCTTGCTCCGGGCTGCCAGGCCCACCTTGCGGCGCACCTTGTCCATGGTGCGGGCGGCCAAGGCGGCGGCCTTGTCGGCGTTGCGGTCCAGCACCCCTTGGAGGTAGCCTTTGTCGGCCATGAGCTTGGCATACTCCCCTTGCAAGGGCTCCAGGGCGGCGATGACGGCGTCGCTGGCGCGCTCCTTCAGGGCCCCGTAGCCCTGGCCGGACAGCTCCGCAGCCACGGCCTGGGGGCTCTGCCCGGTGAGGGCGGCGATGATGGCCAGCAGATTGCTGACCCCGGGCTTGTTTGCCTCGTCATAGCGGATCTCCCCGTCGCTGTCGGTGACGGCCCGCTTGATCTTGCGGCGGACCACCTCCGGGGGGTCCAGCAAAGACACGTAGGTGTCCTCGGGGTCGGACTTGCTCATCTTCCGGGTGGGCTCCTGGAGGCTCATGACCTTGCCCCCCACCTTGCCGATGTAGACCTGGGGGACGGTGAACACATTGCCGTAAATGCCGTTGAAGCGCTGGGCGATGTCCCGGGTGAGCTCCAAATGCTGCTTCTGGTCGGTGCCCACGGGCACCAGATCCGCCTGGTAAAGCAAAATGTCCGCGGCCATGAGCACCGGGTAGGTGAACAGCCCCGCGTTGATGTTCTCCGCGTGGCGGGCGCTTTTGTCCTTGAACTGGGTCATGCGGGAAAGCTCCCCCATGTAGGTGTAGCAATTCAAAATCCAGGCCAGCTCCGCGTGGGCGGACACATGGCTCTGGCAGTAGATGAGGCTTTTGTCCGGGTCCAGGCCCACGGCGATGTAAATGGCGGCCAAATCCAGGCAGCGCTTGCGCAAAGCCGCCGCGTCCTGGCGCAGGGTGATGGCGTGCATGTCCACCACGCAGTACAGGCAGAGATAGTCGTCCTCCAGCAGCTTGAAGTTCCGCAGGGCGCCGATGTAGTTGCCCAGCGTCATAGTTCCTGTGGGCTGGATGCCGGAGAAGATGACCGGTTGGCGTTCCCGGACGGGGGCCTGGTTGGGTTGCTCCATGGGAATGGACCTCCTTGGGATCGCGGCGGGCCGCGAAATCAGATCAGGGTTATTTCCAGGTGAGGGTCAGCACGATGCCCGCGATGATCAGGGCGTTGCCGATGAGCTTGCGGCGGGTGATCTTCTCTTTCAGGAAAAGGTGGGACAGGATCAGCACATACAGGTATCCGGAGGCCTCCAGCACCCCCGCCACGGACAAATCCAGCTCTCCCAGGGCCAGGATGTTCAGCAGCATGCAGCCGAAGAACAGGCCGTAGGCGAAGATGGCGGGAAGGTTCAGGTAGAAGCGCAGGCCCTTGTGGGCCGGGTTGTCCGCCGCCTTTTTCAGGATCAGCTGGGACACGGCGGAGAGAAGGGGGGTGACCAGGTAGATCAGCACGCTAAGCGTCACGGTCCGTCACCACGAGCACCACTCCCGCCAGCACCAAACCGATGCCGGCGGCCTTTCCCCAGGTCAATGCTTCCCCGAAAAACGCCAGGCCGAAGAGGATGGTCCACAGGGTGCAAACGGCCTTGTTGCTGTAGGCGAAGCTGAGAGGCAGCCTGCGCAGTACCAGCTGCCACAGTAGAGTATAGACCAGAAGGGCCGAAAATTCCAGCCCCGCAAAGATCAGGGCTTGGGTGAGCAGCTCCGCCACGCGGTACAGCCCGGCGTACTTGGCTAAAACGCTGGCGATACTGTATAAAAGCAGCGTGGCGTGCAAAAACAGGAAGCTTCCCATGGGGACGGAAGGGGCGGGGGAAGGGCCGGAAGGGGCCGGAGCGTTGGGCTTCAAGCGGGTTCCTCCTTTGAGGGGGATGGGGATGGGGGACCGGATCAGATTACGTGCTTCACATAGGTGTACAGGGTATCCGCGATGGTGGCTCCGGCGTTGACGTACACCCGCAGCACCTTGGCGTTGTTGCTGACGATGGTGCTGGTGAGCTGGCTGCAATCCCAGGTGAAGCAGGTGTCCAAAGTCTTTTTGTGGAGCAAGGCCCCCATGCCCCGGTCCCGGGCCTCGTCGTACAGGCCCATGAGCACCGGGTCCACGGTGCGCTCGTCCACCCGGGTGATGATGAAAAAGCCCATGGGCCTGTCCCCGTGCAGGACCTCGTAGAGCCTGCCGCCCCGTGTGAGCATGCTGTTCACCCAGTTGGCATAGCGGTTGCCGGACTGGGCCAAAGTGAAGAAGGGATCGATGGAGACCCGGTCCGAGGTGAACACGCCCTGGCGGATCAGGGCATAAATCCGTTCAAAATCGGCGGCCCCGGTGCGCTGGGCCACGGCCAGGCCCCGGTCGAACCGGGCGATGGTGGCGGGCATGGCGTAGTCTTCCCGTTTGATGGAGACGTGAAACACCGTTTCCACGTAGGTATAGCCCAAAGTGGGCAGGCCGAAGAGCAGGTGGGGGCAGTTTACCGGGGTTTTCACCACCAGGTACCCGGCCCCCTCCCGGATGCACCGGGCCTCCTCCAAAGCCACAGCCTCCAGGCTGTCCCGGGGATCCAAGACCAGCTCGTAGGCGTCCAGGCCCAGGTTATCAAGCTCCCAGGTGGCGTGAATGGTCTTCATGGCAGCCCTCCTGCTTTCTGGGGTCGATGACGTTGCGTACCACGTACTGAGGGCTGCGGTTGATGCTCAGGTAGATGCGGCCCACGTATTCCCCCACGATGCCCATCAGCGCGATGATCACGCCCCCCAGCACCAGCATCACCGCCAGGGTGCTGGCCCAGCCCGCTTGCATTTCGGGGTTCAGCAGCTTTCTTAAAATGGTGACCAAGGCAAAGAGGAATCCAAAGACGGCGGTGAACCAGCCGATGTAGCTGGCCAGGCGCAGGGGCTTGATGGAAAAGGCCGTGACCCCGTTGGACCAGAGGGAGATGAGCTTTTTGAGGCTGTAGCCGCTTTCCCCCTTCAGCCGGGCCCTGTGGGTGACGGGCACGTTCAGGTAGGTGCTGACGCTTTGCAGCAGCAGCCCCGTGATGTAGGGGAAGGGGTTGGGGTAGCGCAGGGCGCTGTCCACCACGAAGCGCTGGCAGGCGAAGTAGCTGTTGGGCGTGAGGCCCTTGGGCTGGCCGAAGAAAAAATGGTTGCAGGCGGCGTTGAAGCGGCTGCCCAGGTTCCGGGCCAGGCTCTGCCGGCGCTGGGCGTATTGGGCGAACACGATGTCGTAGCCCTCGGCCACCTGGTCGATGAGCTTGAAGCATTCCTGGGCGGGGGTCTGGCCGTCGTCGTCCAGGCAGACCACGATATCCCCCCGGACCTGGCCAAAGCCCGCCATGAGGGCGCTGTGCTGCCCGAAGTTCCGGGACAGGTTCACAAACACCAGCTGGGGGTCCTTCTCGCACAGGGCGGTGATGGCGGCGGCGGTGCCGTCCGGGCTGCCGTCGTTTACCAGAATGATCTCATAGTCGTACTGGGCGGCCCGGGGCTCCACCGTGGCCTTGACCTCCGCCACCACCTGGCCGATGGTATCCTGGGAGCGGTAGCAGGGGATGACAAAGGAGAGCAAAGGCTTGTTCATGGGGAATCACCTCAAAATCAGTGGATGTGGGGTTCTTACAGGGCTTGCACCTGCCGGGAGAGGGTGCGGATCAAATCGTACCCGTCCCAGGTAAGGGAAAAATCCAAGGTGTGGCCCAAGGGCACGATCCGGTCGATGCCCCTGAGGCCATGGGAGAGCACAAATTGGCGGAGCTCCGCCGGGTCCAGCCCCAGGTAGGAGAGGGTTTGGAACTTGCGGCGCACGATGGGAGCCAAAGCCTCCAGGTCCGTATCGACGTACTCCACAAAGCAGCCCCCGGGGCAGCGGACGGTTTCCACCTCCGGCACCAGCTCTTTCACGCTGATCCGGGCGATGAGGTTGTCCGGGGTAGGGACGCGATAGACCCCCGGCAGCCGGATGGCAGCCTCATAGAGGGTGGTGAGCTTGTCCACAGCCACCACATCCTGGAGCGTATAGCGGGGGGAAACGTAGCGGTGCACAGCTGCCCAGAAGCGCTGTTGGGCGGCCCGGGCTTGGGCCCAGCCGGAGCGGTCCTCCGCCTCCGCCAGCCAGTACACCAGCCGGGGGGCGGTGCAGGCGTTTTGGTCCGTCAGGTAGGTATCGTGGAAGAAGCCCTGGGCCACGGCCTCCAGCTGCCTTTCCTCCATGTCCAGCAGGGTGGCGGCCCGGACCGCCAGCAGGGAGTACCGGTCCGCGAAGGTCACGTCAAAGGCCTGGGGGGGCAAAGGAGCCTGGCGGACCCGGGCCACAGTCTCGTCCCCGCCCCAGACGAGGCGCACGTCGCACAGGGCGCTAAGCTCCTGGGTGAGCTCCTGGCGCTCCCGGGGATAGGTGATGACGTTCACATAGGGGTTCAGGGCATGGTGGGGGGAGCCGGGGGGGTCCAGCAGGGCCCCCATGGCCTGGCACACCAGCCGGGTCTGGGGAAAGTCCTGGCTGGAGGCCTTCACGATGGAGGCGTTGCCCGAAAGCAAGGCCGCAACCAAGGAATAGGCGAAGTTGATGGGCACGTTGCCAGGGGCGATGTGGAAGGCCAGCCCCCGGCCCAGCCGGTCCGCCAGGGCCTGGGGCCCCAGCTGTTTTTTCAGCTGCTCCAGGTTGCCCCGGCGGCAGAAAAAGGCGAAGGAGACAATGTCTGAATAGCCGCGCAGAGACTTGTCATTTAGCAGCGCGGCGGACAGGGCCTCCAGAAAGTCCAGGGCGGGCTGGGCAAAGGGCGGTAAAGGTGGGGCCGCAGCAGCCAGGGCAAAGTCTCCCCCTCCGCAGAGCAAAGCATAGGCGTTAGG
>JARKQO010000278.1 GCA_029974855.1 Eubacteriales bacterium | reverse complement strand
GCCCGCCTCCACGCCGTCCTTCACAATCTGCTGCTGGGCCGGGGTCAGGCCATTCCAGAAATCCACGTTGATGCAGGGCCACACGGAATCCACCAGGTGGTTGGTGATGGTGATGGACTTTTGCACCTCGTAGAACTTGGCGCTTTCCACGGTGGGCAGGGGGTTGTCCTGGCCGTCCACCACGCCGGTCTGCAAAGCCAGGTACAGCTCGGAGAAGGAGATGGGGGTGGGGTTGGCGCCCAGGGCCCGGCCCAGCTCCAGCCAGGCTTCGGAGTTGGGCATCCGCAGGTTCACGCCCTTCAAATCCTCAGGGGTTTTGATGGCCTTGTCCGCGGACAGGGAAATCTGCCGGGAACCCAGGTACCAGGCCCCCAAAGGCAGAACGCCCTGCTCCTGGGCCACCCGGGCGTAGATCTCCTGGCCGATCTCGCCGTTGAGCACGGCGGTCATGTGGTCGTAGGACTTGAAGGTATACCCGGCGGCGAACATGCCGATCCAGGGGGAGCCGGTGGTGAGCCAGCTGGCGCTGACCAAGGACATCTGCACGTCGTTGCCGGCTACCGCCACCACTTCCTCCTCCTGGGTGAAGAGCACGGCGTCGGTGTGGACCTCCACCTGGATGTTGCCGCCGGAGGCCTCTTCCACGTATTTCTCAAACTCCATCATGGCCTTGGCGTGGGTGTCGGTGGAGACTGCCGTGAGGCTCACGGTGATGCTCACGGGATCGCCCAGGTCCTGCGCAAAGGCGCCGAACATGGGCAGGGCCAACAAGGCAACCAGCAGAATCGCAAACAGTTTTTTCATGGGATAGCCTCCTTTTCATTTTCAGCGGCCTTGCCGCATGGGAATCAGTTTTTTGTGCCTTCCCCGGCGCTTTCTTCGGTGCTTTCCGCGCCCTTTTGCAGATAGGTCTCCATGTTCTTTTCCGAGTGGTACAAATGCCCGTACATCATGTAGGCGGCCCGTTCCCCGTCCCGGGCCTGGAGGGCGTCCATGAGCCGCTGGTGCCGCATGATGGCGTCGTCGATGCCCCCCTTGACCAGAATGCCGGCGGTCATGGCCTCCCGGAACACATTGCCCAAGGTTTCCACCATCAGCACCAGCAGCGGGTTGCGGGAGGCCTTGGCGATGGCCAGGTGGAACTGAAAGTCCGCCACCCGCCGGGCCTCGATGGTCAAAGACCGGTCCCTCAGCAGCAGCAGCAGCTTCTCCATCTCCGCCAGCTCCTGGTCGGTAACGCTTTCCACAGCCCGGCGGATGGCCGCGATCTCGATGATGGAGCGGAAATCGTAGATGTCGTGGAAGGAGATGCCCTGGAGCTTGATGATCCGGGTGAGCATGTCGGAAACGTGCTGGGCCTCCGGGTGGGTGATGTACGCCCCGGAGCCGATGCGGGAATCTACCAGGCCCCGCTCCTTCAGCAGCTTCATGGCCTCCCGCATGATGGTGCGGCTCACGGCGAAGCGCTCCGCCAAATGCTGCTCCGAGGGCAGGCGCTCCCCCACGGCGTACAGGGAGATGATCTCCCGCTCCAGCTGGTCCGCGATTTCCTCGTACAGGTTGCGCCCGCTGCCCTCGTTATTGCTCACCGGCTTTCCCTCCTTCCGCCCTGAGGCGCGCCAGGGTCCGTTGGGCCCCCTCCGCCACAAAGCCAAAATCGTCCCCGCAGGCCAAGAATTGGAGGCCCCGGTTTAGCCACTGGGAGATGGTATCGGGGCACTGGGCCCCGATGGAGGCCCCGCAGGGGATGCCCGCCTCCCGGCAGGCATTCACAATATAGTCATACACCGGCATCATCTCCGCATGGGCGATATCCTCCAGGTGGCCGTAGCTGGCGGACAGGTCGTTGGGGCCGATGACGATCATATCCACCCCGGGTACCGCCAGAATCTCCGGCAGGCTGTTGACCCCGTCCCTGTGCTCGATCTGCATGATCTTCAAAATGCTTTGGTCCACGCCCTCCAAATACTCCCGCCGGGGCACGGCCCCGTAGCCCCCCGCCCGCCTGGGGCCGAAGCCCCGGACGCCCGCCGGGGGATAGCGGCAGGCCGCCACGGCCTGGGCCGCCTCCCGGGCGCTGCACACAAAGGGGACAATGAGGCCGTCGGGCCCCATCTCCAGCACCTGCTTGATCCGCACCGGGTCGTTCCAGGGCACCCGCACAAAGGCGGCGGTGTCCCCCGAGGCGCAGCCCATAACATGGCCCAGCACAGTCCGCAAATCCAAAGCGGAGTGCTCCCCGTCGATCCAGACAAAGTCGTATCCGTAGCGGCCCATCAGCTCCGCAAGCTGCGGGTCCCCGGAAAACACGTGGCCGCCGGTGACCAGCTGTCCATGGGCCATCTTTTGCCGCAGCCGCTCCGCCTTGGTCATGGGCTCACTTCCTCGTACAGCGCGTTCATGGCCCGGTCCATCATGCGCACCTCGGTCTTGAAGGTTTCCGTCATCAGCCCGTCATCCTGGACCCGGCAGAAGGTGGTGATGGGCAGCTTCTCGATCTCCATCAGGTGGTACTTGGCGTTGACGGGGTACAGCTGCCGCTCGATCAAGGAGGCCAAGGTCAGCAGGTCCTGGACCCGCTGGGCCTTGGGGTGATGGATGTTCCGGGTGAGCCACACGTACAGCTCCGGGTGGAAGTTGGCCATGATCCCCGAGAACCCCGGGGCCCCGTCCAGCATGGCCTGGAGCACCGTGGTGGAATTGGCGTTGTACAGCTTCAGGTTGGTGCCCTCGATAGCCGCCAGCTTGGCCCGGATGGCCGCCGCGTCGCAGCAGGTATCCTTCAGGAAGTAAAAGCGCCCGGTACGGGCCACAAACCCAGCCATCTCCGGGGACATCAGCCGCTTGTAGGGGCTGGGGCACTCGTAGGCCCCCAGGCGCACGGCCCCGTCCAGCCTGGAGATCAGCCGCTCCATGTTGGCCATCCACACCTGGTCGGATTCCTGGGGCTTTGCCAGGTGGTTGGTGATCAGAATCACCGCCTCCACCCCTGTGGCGGCCATGGCCTCCAGCTCCCGGAGCTGCTCGTCAAAATCATCGGAGATGTGGCCGCTGGCCACCACCGGCACCCGCCCGGCGGCCTGGGACAGCGTGATTTCCGCGATGGCTGTCCGCTCCGCAAGGCTCATCCGGTAGATTTCGCTGGATTGGCAGGAGGCGAACAGGCCGTCCACCCCGTGGTCAATGTACCAGTCCACCAAAGCCCGAAGCCCCTGCTCGTCTATGCTTCCCTCCCGGGTAAAGGGGGTTAGCATCACCGGCCATACGCCGCCTGGATAGGTATTCATGGTTTTGCCTCCTCGGCCATTTGCTATTTCATTTCCATTGGTTTAGCCTAAGCTGTAGTACAATTGTAGCATCGGGGGCAGGGGATGTCAAGATATCCCTGTCTAATTTTTTCTATTTTTTATGAATTTTGGTGCTATATCAACCAGATACGGCATGGAGGGATAGGGCGGGCCGCGTTTTTGCCAAAATATCTGTACGACAGAAGGGGCCCTCCCGGGCCGGTATGCGCCGGCGCGGGAGGGCCCCTCCAACAGGCTGTTTCCTATTCACTGGAGAGTTCACAGGAGATTTCACAGGAGAGTTCCCCTCACTCCATGGGAATCTTCCATATCACCTTTTCCACAGGCTCCGGGTCCCCGCCCGCCGCCAGGGAAGGCATGTGGGCGTCCCATGGGGCCAGCACCAGGTAGTCCCCGGGGCCCAGCACCATGTCCATGGTGCGGCTGGGGCCCGTGTAAAAGCCGATATCCTGTTCCCCGTCAAAGGGTCCCTCCGGCTCCATCCCCTCCAGGGGCGCGCACAAAATCCGCTCCCGGCCGTTCACCACCCACTGGAGGTCCGCATACCTGCGGTGGGCCTCAAACCGCTTTTGGGCCCCGGGCTCCGGCAGGTAGCGCTGCACAAAGCAAAAGCTGCCGTCCTCCCAGTGGACCCGCTCCCCCGGGACCATGGCCCCCACATCCAAGGCCGCGGCCCTCTCCAGGGCCGCGTCCACCCGGCGCGCCAGGGCCTTGCGCAGTATTGCGTGCTCCAGGTTATCCCATTCCATTTTTTGCCTCCTTCTCCGCCCCGGGGCGGTTGAGCCCCGGGCGGTCCCTGCTGCCGCTATGGTACCATATCCGTCCAAAGGGAGGCAAGGCGGTGTTTTCCCCCAGAAATTGCGAGGGCGGCGGGGCAGCGGCAGCGCCCCCCTTACTGCACCTGAAACCCCTGGCTTACAAAATAGGCCTTGGCCTCCTCCAGCTCCTCCCGGGTGGTGGCTGGGGTATCTTTGAGTTGGTAGGTCATGCGCGCCTGCTCCCATTTGGGCTCCCCCAGCTTGTGGAAGGGCAGCAACTCCAGGCGCTGGATGCAGCGGTAGGGCTTCAGCAGCGCCGCCAGCTGCTCCCACTGGTCCCGCTCCAAGGTGTAGCCCTTCAGCAGCACATGGCGCACCCATACGGGCTTGCCAATGCTCTCGCAGTAGTCCAAGGTGCGGAGGGCGTTGGCGTTGTCCATACCGGTGAGGCGGCGGCAGAGCTCCGGGTCCGCCGCCTTGATGTCCAGCAGCAGCAAGTCCGCCTGGTCAATGGCCTGGCGGGCGGAGTCCAAAGGCTGGCAGCCGGAGGTGTCGATGGCTACGTGGACGCCCTTTTCCCGCAGCAGCGAGGACAGGGCCGCCACAAAGCCCGGCTGGGCCAGAGGCTCCCCTCCCGAGAAGGTGACGCCGCCGTTTTTCAGAAAGCTTTTGTAGCGCAGGATATGGTCCAAAGCCTCCCCGGCGGTCCAGGAGGTGCCGCCGGCAAAGGCCAGCGCGTCCGGGTTGTGGCAATACAAACAGCGCAGGGGGCAGCCCCGCAAAAACAGCACAAAGCGCAGGCCCGGGCCATCCACCGCCCCAAAGCTCTCGGTGTGGTGGATGTTGCCCGTCACCTGGCGCAAAGCGGCGGTATCCAGCTGGGTCAAGGCGCGGTCCCCCTCTTACAGGAAGGTGTGGAAGGTGCGGTTGATCACGTCCTGCTGCTGCTCCCGGGTGAGCTTGATGAAGTTCACCGCGTAGCCGGACACCCGGATGGTGAGCTGGGGATACAGCTCCGGGTGGTCCATGGCGTCCAGCAGCACCTCCCGGTCGATGACGTTCACGTTTACGTGGTGCCCCTGCTCCCCGAAGAAGCCGTCCAGCAGGCTCACCAAATTCTCGTGCCGCTGCTCCTGGGTCTTGCCCAGAGCTCCCGGCACGATGGAGAAGGTGTAGGAGATGCCGTCCTCGCTGTACTCAAAGGGCAAGGAGGCCACGGAGGCCAAGGAGGCCACCGGGCCGTGCAGATCCCGGCCATGCATGGGGTTGGCCCCGGGGGCGAAGGGCTCGCCCTTTTTGCGGCCGTCCGGGGTGGAGCCGGTTTTCTTGCCGTACACCACGTTGGAGGTGATGGTGAGGATGGACATGGTGGGCTTGGCGTCCCGGTAGGTGCGCTGGCGGCGCAGCCGGGTCATGAACTTCCGCACCACGTCCCGGGCCAGCTCGTCCACCCGGGGGTCGTCGTTGCCAAAGCAGGGGTATTCCCCCTCGATTTCAAAATCCACCGCCAGGCCCTGCTGGTTGCGGATGGGCCGCACCTTGGCGTACTTGATGGCGGACAGGCTGTCCGCCACCACGGAAAGCCCGGCTACGCCGCAGGCCATGGTGCGCAGAATGTCCTCGTCGTGGAGGGCCATTTGCAGCTTCTCGTAGCAGTACTTGTCGTGCATGTAGTGGATGGTGTTGAGGGTGTTCACGTACAGGGTCGCCAGCCATTCGCAGACCTGGGCGTAGCGGGCCCGGACCTGGGTGTAGTCCAGCACCTCGTCGGTGATGGGGGCGAAGGCCGGGGCCACCTGCTTGCCGCTGATCTCGTCCTTGCCGCCGTTGATGGCGTACAGCAGCGCCTTGGCCAAATTGGCCCGGGCCCCGAAGAACTGCATTTGCTTGCCGATGCGCATGGGGGACACGCAGCAGGCGATGCCGTAGTCGTCCCCAAACTTTTCGGCCATCACGTCGTCGTTCTCATACTGGATGGAGGATGTTTCGCAGGAAAGGCGGGCGCAGTAGCGCTTGAAGTTCTCCGGCAGCCGGGTGCTCCACAGCACCGTCATGTTGGGCTCCGGGGCCGGGCCCAGGTTGGTGAGGGAGTGCAAGAACCGGTAGGTGGACTTGGTGACCATGTGCCGCCCGTCCACGCACATGCCCGCCAGGGATTCCGTGACCCAGGTGGGGTCCCCGGAGAACAGCTCGTCGTAGGCCGGGGTCCGCAAAAAGCGCACCATCCGCAGCTTCATGATGAACTGGTCAAAGAGCTCCTGAAGCTCCGCCTCGGTGTAGCGGCCTTCCTCCAAATCCCGCTGGGCGTACACGTCCAGGAAGGTGGACACCCGGCCCAGGCTCATGGCCGCGCCGTTCTGGTCCTTGATGGCGGCCAAATAGGCGAAGTATAGCCACTGGAGGGCCTCCTTGCTGTCCTTGGCCGGGGCGGAAATGTCGTAGCCGTAGCGCAGGGCCATGGCCTTCAGGTCCTTCAGGGTCCGAATCTGCTCGGAAATCTCCTCCCGGTTGCGGATCACCGCCTCGTCCATGGCGGCGAAGGTGAACTCCCGCTTGGCTTCCTCCTTCTTGGCGATCAGGAAATCCACCCCGTACAAGGGCACCCGGCGGTAGTCCCCGATGATGCGGCCCCTGCCGTAGGCGTCCGGCAGGCCGGTGATGATGCCGCTGGACCGGGCCGCCCGGATTTCGTCGGTATATACGTCAAACACGCCGTCGTTGTGGGTTTTGCGGTGCTCAAAGATCTCCGCGATGTTCTCCGGCAGCTTCCGGCCATAGGCCTCCAAAGACTTTTCCACCGTGCGGATGCCCCCGTAGGGCATGATGGCCCGCTTGAAGGGCGCGTCGGTCTGGAGGCCCACGATCAGCTCCAGCTCCCGGTCGATGTACCCGGCCTCGTGAGCGTTGACGTTGGAGACGGTGTTCTCGTCAATGTCCAGCACGCCCCCGGCCTCCCGCTCCTGTTGCATCAGCGCCTTCACCCTGTCCCACAGCGCCTGGGTCCGGGGGGTGGGGGGCGCCAGAAAGCCTTCGTCCCCGGAGTAGGGCGTATAGTTACGGACGATGAAGTCCCGCACGTTGATATCGAATACCCACTTTCCCTCTTGAAACATGCTGATCCTCCCTGCTTTGCGCAATACCCGCTTGATGGCAAT
>JARKQO010000246.1 GCA_029974855.1 Eubacteriales bacterium | reverse complement strand
CATTTGCTTGGGGGAGAACAGGTGCAGCCCCCACAGGCCCTGCTGCTCAAACCTCCTCCAGGCGCTCCCGGAGAAAAAGGAGGTCCAGTTGTTGCGCGGCTCCTCCCCCTCCCGGAAGAAATAGAAATCCCGCTCCGGGGCGTCCGGATCCCCCAGGGCCGCCTGAAACCAGGCATGCTCATCCGAGGTATGGTTCACCACCAAGTCCATGATCAGCCGCATGCCCCGGTCATGGACCGCCGTAAGCAGCGCGTCAAAATCCTCCATGGTACCGTATCGGGGGTCGATCTTCTCATAGTCCCGAATGTCATAGCCGTTGTCGTCGTCCGGGGAATCATAGATGGGGGACAGCCACAGGGCGTCCACCCCCAAAGCCTTCAAATCATCCAGCCGGGAGAGGATGCCTTTCAAATCCCCGTCGTGCTGGCTTCTTTCCCCGGGCTCCCCATGGCAGAAGCTACGGGGGTAAATCTGGTAGAACACCGCGTCCCGCCACCAGGGGGGTGACCCCCCTTCCATTTTTTCCTCCTGCTCCGCTTCTTCCACTCCCACCCGGGCCGTTTCCCGGTTCAGCAGCTCCAGGAACATGGAGATAAAGCCGTCCCCCAGCTGTTTTCCCGCCAGGCGGCGGACTGTGCCGAGCCTCATGCCCCCCAGCAGCGGCCCGGTGAGCCAGCCCTCGCCAATCCCAATCTGCATGGCCACCTTGCTTAGCACATCATGCCCCACCGGGTGCCCGTACACCTCCCGCAGGGTGGAACGCAGGCCGTAACTCATAGGGCCGCCTCCCCGGCTTCCCCGATTTCCCCCTTCTCCCGGAGCTGCCGCAGAATGTCCGCGTGGGTGGGCTCGTCGATCTTGTACTTCCAGCGGTAGACCACATAACTGATCCCGATGAGAATCAAAGGCAGAAGCATCATGGCCAGCTTCATCATCAGCAGGCCCTCCGCCGTCACGTCCGCCTTGCTGGTGGCCTTCTCGATGCCGGAGAGGATGACCACCCAACCCACCACCGCCGAGCCCACAGCCCCGCCGATCTTGTTGATGAAGGGCTGGACGGAGAAGGTGATGGAGTCGTTGCGCTTGCCCAGCTTCAAATGGCCGTAGTCCACGGAATCCGCCAGGAACATCAGCATCATCAGCTGAATGAAGGCCTGGCCCACAAACAGCAGCACCCCGGCGATCCCGATAAAGAGCATGGTGTCCATGGGGGCGAAGAAGAAGATCACATAGCCCACTGCCACCAGGGCCATGGCAAAGGCATAGAGGGTTTTGCGGGTATAGCGCTTGCTAAGCATCGGGAAGATCATCAGCGCCGCGATCTGGGACACCCCCAGCACCAGGCCGAAGATGGGGTACATGCCCTCGTCCCCATAGGCGTATTTGAAGAAAAATTGCCCAAAGCTGGTGGTGGTGTCGTAGCCGATCATGAACAGGCACATGGCGATGGCCGTGACCACCAGCTGGTCATTGCGAAACAGCACGTGTATCAGGTCCTTGAGCTTGGTGGGCTGCTGGGGCTGGGTCAGGCTGGGGTTTTCCCGGACAAAGAACAAAGTGATCAGCTGCCCCACCCACATGACGGCCACCACCATGATGGCGAAAAGCTGGTAGCCCTTCTGATGGGAGCCCCCCAGCAGATTTCCAAAGAGCTTGGTAAGGTCGGTGATGGACGCCACCACGAAAAACAGGCCCACGTTGGCGCAGATGCGGGCCACGGAGCCGATGCGCTCCCGCTCCTTCTGCTCCAGGCTCAGGGTGGGCAGCATGGACCAATAGGAGATGTCGTTGGTGGTGAAGGTCAGCTCCCACAGCAAATAGATCAGCCCGAAGTAGGCCACGAAGGCCCCGTCCTTCAGGCCGAAGTCCGTAAACATCAGGATGGTGAAGACGCCGGAGGTAGCCGCGCCGAAGGCGATCCAGGGCTTGAACCGCCCCCAGCGGGAGCGGGTGTTGTCCACGATGAGGCCCATGAAGGGGTCGTTCACCGCGTCAAAGATGCGCAGCGCCAGCATGATCCCCGTGATCCACCACAGGGAGGCGGTGTCCACGTTGACCACGTCCGTGAGATAGAACAACAAATACATGCTGATGATGGAGTAGACCATGTCCCTGCCGATGGTGCCCAGCCCGAAGGCGTAGCGGTTTGCCCTGACGGTGTTTTTCATCTTATGACGCTTCCTTTTCCTCGCAGACGAACAGATAGGAGCCGAAGTCCCCCAGCAGCTCGGTCCGCGGATTGTAATAACTCCCCATGAATTGGTTGTTAAGCATTACGCCGCTGCCCAGCAAGGCCCCGTCCCCCTCATAGCGCTCCAGGCAGTCCGGCAGGGAATACAAGGCGTTGGCCCAGCGCAAAATGGTCCCCTCCGGGTTCAGGTTCACCGGCAGGATATGCTTCACCAGCCCCCCAAAGCGCCGGATGAACTGCCGCTGAGGCTTGGTGGAAAGCCTGTACTTTTTATGGGGCTCCAGGCCGTGGACCGGCAGCACCGTATGGCTGTCGGCGGCTTGGGCCAGCTCCTGGAAGACGCCCACCAACGTCTCCCCTCCCTCGGACACCTGCCAGAAGCGCTGGTGGGGCTTCAGCGCCGGGTTGCGGCGAAAACGGCCGTACTGAAAGGTCCTGCGGTGGGCCTTGTAAAAGGCGATCTGCTCTTTGATCTCCTTTTTCTCCTCCCGGCTCACATGCTTCAAATCCAACTCATAGCCCAGCACGCCAAAGCAGGCGGTGTTGAAGCGGGTGCTGAGCGGCGTGGCCCGCAAGGTCTGCTGGTGGGGGGCGGCGGTCACATGGGCCCCTATGGTGGACAGGGGATACAGCAAGGACAGGCCCCCCTGGATCCGCTGGCGGATCACGGGGTCGGTGTTGTCCGAGGCCCAGATCTGGGGGGAAAAGCAGAGCATGCCCAAATCGAAGCGGTTGCCGCCGCTGGAGCAGCTTTCCAGCAAAATATGGGGCCTGGGGCGGAAGATGGCATCCAATACCTCGTATAGGCCCAAGATGTAGCGGTGGAAAAACTCCCCCTGGCGCTGGAGGCCCGGGGCAAAGGCGTCGCTGATGTGCCGGTTCATGTCCCATTTCACATAGTCCACGCCAGCGCTGTCCAGCACCGCCCCCACTTCGCGGATGATGTACGCCCGCACGGCGGGGTTGGTCAAATCCAGCACCCGCTGGTTCCGGCCCAAAGTGGGCGCCTTGCCCGGGGTGCCCAAAGCGTATTCCGGATGGGCCCGGAACAAATCGCTGTCCTCGTTGACGCATTCCGGCTCAAACCACAGGCCAAAGCCCATCCCCAGGCCCTTGACGGCCCGGGCGAACTCCCCCAGGCCCCGGGGCAGCTTTCTCCGGTTCACGGTATAGTCCCCCAGCCCCAACCTATCGCTGTCCCGCCTGCCAAACCAGCCGTCGTCCAGCACGAAGAGCTCAGCTCCCAGCTTTTTGGCGCTCTTGGCCAGCCGCCACAGCTTCCTTCGGTTGAAGCGGAAAAAGCAGGCCTCCCAGTTGTTGAACAGCACGGGCCGCTCCTTCCCTTGCCACTCCCCCCGCACGATGTGGCGGTTCACGAAGTCGGAAAAGCGCCGGGTGACGCCGTTGAGCCCTTCCGGGCTCAGGGTCATCACCGCCTGGGGGGTGGTGAAGCGTTCCCCTTCCTTCAGCTCCCACTCAAAGCAGTGGGGGTTGATGCCGATGCCCACCCGCAGCAAATCCTGCTCGGAGAGCTCGCAGAAGCCATAGTGGTTGCCGCTGTAAATCAGGTTGAAGGCATAGACCGTGCCATTGTCCTCCCCCGCGCCCCTCCCCGCCAGCAAAAAGCCGGGGTTATGCTTGTTGGAGCTGCCGCCGGTGGTGGAGGCGTTCACATACATCCCCGGGGCCACGGGGCGGCGGTGGACATGGGCCTCCTTGGCCCAGCCCCCGTCCAAGGTGATGAGGTCATAGCCCCGGTTGGGCAGATCGACGCTCATGCTCAGCAACCGCCGGATCACCAGGGGATTCCGGTTGCGGTTTTCCAGCTCCGCCCAGCGGACGATGACGTCGCAGGCCTCAAACACCGCGTAATGGAGCCGCAGGGCCACGCCGGAGCTGTCCTCCAGGTGAAGGGTAAGGGTCTGGGAGGCCCCCTCCGCCGAGGGCAGCCCCTCCAGGGGACGGTCCTCCAAGCTTAACTCGTGGCTTTGGTAGAGAAAATCGTTGCAGAAGCTGCCGTCTGGCATCTTGAGTTCCGCCGGGCTGTGGCGGTAATCCCCCCGGCCGATCCCGGACCATTCCAGGCAGAGCTGCTCCAGGCAGTACAGGGGGTCCGCCTGGTCGTAGGCCACGGAGGAGCCGATTTGGGCCGTGCGCTTGAGCGCCAACGGCTCCGGGTCCTGGGGCTCAAGCCTGGGGCCATAGTACAGGTGCTCCAGATGGCCCTTCCCCGTAACCCGGAACCAATAGCCGCTGCCGGCGGTGGACAGGAAGAAGGTTTGCCCCCGTACCTCAATCATGGTAGCGCTCCTCCTGGACATACCGCCGGACCATATCCTGGGTAAGGGTCCCGGTTTGGGCCATCTC
>JARKQO010000220.1 GCA_029974855.1 Eubacteriales bacterium | reverse complement strand
GGTTCGGCTTTAATCCCGGCTCCACCATGAGCTTCCAAAACCCCGGCGATGTGGTGCACATTCTGGTAACCACCAATACCGCCGCCATCGCGGCCATATTGACCGCTACCGCCACCTCGTGGATTTTCATTGGAAAGCCGGACCTGGGCATGACCATCAACGGCTGCCTGGCCGGTCTGGTCGCGGTTACCGGCGGCTGCGCTTATGTCAGCGTTGAAAGCTCCTTGCTGATCGGCGCCATCGCCGGGATCATCGTGGTGTTTGCCGTGGTCCTCTTTGACCGTATCAAGATTGACGATACCGTCGGCGCCACTTCCGTTCATCTGGTTTGCGGCGTATTCGGCACCCTTTGCGTCGGGCTGTTCGCCCAAGAGGGCGTAACGAGCCTCTCCACTGTCAACGGCCTGTTCTTCGGCGGCGGATTCCGGCTGCTGGGCGTGGAGCTGTTGGGCGTCGCGGCGGTGGGCGCGTTCGTGTTCCTGTCCTCCGGGCTGGTCTGGCTCCTGATCAAGAAAACCGTCGGCATCCGCGTCACCCGGGAAGAGGAGATCGCCGGTCTTGATATCGGTGAGCATGGCAACGCGGCTTATCCGGATTTTGCCCCCGCGCTGGCCACCGTTCCCTCGGGCAATGGCGCTGTTGCTTACGCGTCCGATTTCCAAGCCTCCATCCCCGCCGGGGCGGTTTCCCCCGATGTGGCGGTTCCCGTGGAGAACAAGGCGCGTTCGGGCGCGAAGATGACCAAAGTCACCATCATCACCAACCAGAACCGGTTTAACGAGCTCCAGGCCTCCCTTGAGAAGCTGGGCATCACGGGCCTGACGGTTACCAACGTCCTTGGCTACGGCATGCAAAAGGGCCACGAGGAATACTTCCGGGGCCTCCCTGTGGTGACAAGGCTCCTGCCCAAGGTGCAGGTGGACATCGTCATCTGCAAAATCCCCACAGACATCCTGGTGGATGTTGTGAGGAAGGCATTGTACACAGGAAAAGTCGGCGATGGCAAGATGTTCATTTACGATGTGGAAAATGTCATCAAGATTCGCACCGGCGAAGAGGGCTACGCGGCCTTGCAGGACGAAGAGGACTGATCCGCTTTCTCCCCGCCGCGCCACTGTCCCGCCCCGAAAGGGGCGGGATTTTTCTCGTCAAAAAATCTCCTATTCCTCCTCCACCCGGATGATGCTCTCCAGGGTGGCGATGCTGGAGGGAATCCCCTGAATGGCGTTTTCCATGGCCTTTTCATGGGCGCTGTGGGTGATCAGCACCATGGTGACCCGGCCGTCCTCCTGGCCGCCCTTTTGCCGCATGGCGGCGATGCTGACCCCCTGGTCCGCGAAGGCCTTGGCCACCTGGCTCAGGACCCCGGGGGCGTCCTTGGCGAACAGCCGCAGGTAGTAGGGGCAACGCCAGTCCATGTTCCGCTGGAGGGCCGCAGTGGGCAGCGGGTCGTTGTCAAAGGTGGGGTACAGGTGCTTCTGGGCGCTGGCGGCCCGCACCAAATCGCTGACGATGGCGCTGGCGGTGGGCATGTCTCCCGCGCCCCGGCCCAGAAACATCATCTCCCCGCAGGCGTGGCCCCGCAGAAACACCGCGTTGAAGGCCCCGGACACGTTGGCCAGGGGATGGTCGCAGCGGATGAAGGTGGGGTGCACCCGGCTTTCCACCTTCATCCCGTCCCGCTTGGCAATGGCCAGCAGCTTCAGGGTGTAGCCCAGCTCCTGGCCCCAGCGCACGTCCTCGGCCTGGACGGTGGTGATGCCCTCCACGTGGATGTTCTCGAAGGGCACCCGGCCGTGGAAGGCCAGGCTGGCTAAGATGCTGAGCTTATAGGCCGCGTCCAGGCCCTCCACGTCCGCAGCCGGGTCCGGCTCCGCCAGGCCCAGGCGCTGGGCCTCCCGCAGCACATCCTCGTAGTTTTCGTTGTTCTTGGTCATCCGGGTGAGGATGTAGTTGGTGGTGCCGTTGACGATGCCGTAAATTTTATCGATGCGGTTGGCCTGGAGGCTTTCCTCCAAGGAGTGGATGATGGGGATGGCCCCGCACACCGCCGCCTCGTAGTACAGCCCCGCCCCGGAGGCCTTGGCGGTTTTCTGCAAGGTGGGCCAGTGGAGGGCAAAGGCCACCTTGTTGGCGGTGACCACGGTTTTGCCCATTTCCAGGGCCCGGCTGAGCCAGGTGTTGGCAGGCTCCTCGCCCCCCAGAAACTCCACCACGATGGAGATGTCCGGGTCCTCCAGCACGTCCTCCACCCGCCGGGTCAGCACCCCGGGGGGAAAGTCGATGCCCCGGCTTTTGTCCACATCCCGCACCAGCACCTTTTTCACCTGAAAGGACAGGCCCGTGCGGTGCCGGATTTCCTGGCCGAAATTCTCCAGCAGCCGCCACACCCCGCCCCCCACGTTGCCGCAGCCCAAAAAGCCCACCTGAACCGCCTTGTCCATCCCGTTCATCCTTTCGCCGCCCCGGCAGGGGCCCGCGTTGTCATTGATTGCGCTCGTAGAGAATGCGCAGGCCCTTGAGGGTCAGCAGGCCATCCCGCTTGTCGATGCCCGCGTCCTCGGCCACCAGCACCGCCATGCCCCCGGTGGCCACCACCCAGGCGTTTGGCGCGCCCAGCTCCCTCTTCATCTGCCGGATCAGGTACTCCACCTGGCCGATGTACCCGTAGATCAGGCCGGACTGCAGGTTGGTGACTGTGGTTTTGCCGATGACGTGGTCCGGCTTCACCAGCTCAAAGTGGGGCAGCTTGGCCGTATCCCGCACCAGGGCCTCGCTGGCCAGCTTGATCCCCGGGCAGATGCAGCCCCCCAAGAAAGACCCGGCGGCGTCCAGGGCCCCGAAGGTGGTGGCGGTGCCGAAATCGATGAAGATGCAGGGCCCGCCGTAGAACTCGTAGGCGGCCACGGCGTTGGCGATCCGGTCGCTGCCCAGCTCCCGGGGATTCTCGTACTTGATGTTGATGCCGGTTTTAATCCCCGGGGCCACCATCATGGGGGTTTTGCGGAAATAGTTCTTGCACATGTGCTCCAAAGTGAAATTGATGGTGGGCACCACGCTGGACATGGCAATGCCCTCCACCGCCCCCATGTCCACCCCCGCCCGGGCGAAAAGGCCGGTGAGAATCAGCCCGTACTCGTCGGAGGTATAGGTCTTGCTGGTGGCGATGCGCCAGTAATGGCGCATGTCCGCCCCTTCAAACAGCGCGGTTTTGATGTTGGTATTGCCCACGTCCATGGTGAGAATCATGGCTTCTGCTCCTTTTGTGCGATAGCCGGGGCCTTGCGCCCCGAGCGCCGGGCAATGACATCCGCCGCTGTTTTCAAAATGGGGACCAGCACCGCCGCCACGGCGGCCTCCATAAGGCCGTTGGGCAGGCCCACCACCGCCACCAGCCAGGCGGCGGCCTGGTTTTGGTAAGCCGTGGCGGCTAAGCCGGAGGCGATGACGCCGTTCACCAGCTCATTCAAGTCCTGCCCATACAGCAGCAAAATCATTCCCAGGCAGCCCACGGTGTTGGTCAGCGTGCCAAAGACGGCGGCCACCGCCGCCCCCACCCGGTCCCACAGGGGTTTCTTACCCAAAAGCTTCTTCCAAAGCAGGTAAAAGCCCAAAGCCACCAGGGGAACCAGCAGCCGGGGCAGCACGCTGACCAAAGGGTTGCGGAAAAACAGAGTCAGGCCCACCATGCCGCTTTCCCAGGCCCGGATCAGGCTGCACAGGCCGAATACCAGGCCCACGGTGAGGCCCACCACGGGCCCTTCCACCAAGGCAGCCAGAATCACCGGGATGTGGACCATGGTGACTGCCGGGAGGGGCGAGGGCAGGGGGATCATGCCGATGGGGGTAAACACCAGCAGGGCGGTGATGGCGCTGAGCATGGCCGCCACCACCATGCGGCGGGTGGCCTGGCTGCGCTTTGCGCGGTTGTCATGCAAATCATTGGTTTTCATCTTTCTTCCTCCGTTCGAGTTCTATCAGGAGATACCCGACGTACAGGGGGCCGACCTTGGATGGGGCGGAGTCCGGGTCCGGCTCCGGGGGATGCCGGCGCGGCCTCTTGCGGATATTATAAGGCCTGGGGATTGGAATGTAAAGAAACAGGAAAATGTTCGCCCCTGTCCGGAGAACATGTTCCAAAAAGAAAGAATATGCTACTTTATGTTGACTGCCCAGCGGGATTATGCTACCATATCCTTAGGCATGCCGGGCGGCGGAAGCGCGCCTTTGAACAAGGAAAGAGGGACGGCTATGAAGACCACGGACCCGCGCAAAAAGGCGCTGTTGGAATCCCTTCGGGGGGGGCTTATCGTATCCTGCCAGGTACAGCGGGACGACCCCATCTATTCCGAGGACATGGCGGTGAAAATGGCTTTGGCGGCCCAGTGGGCCGGGGCCGTGGGCATCCGGGCCAATTCCCCGGAGCAGATCCGCTCCATCAAGGCCCAGGTATCCCTGCCCTTGATCGGCCTGTACAAAATCTGGCATGAGGACACAGATGTGTTCATCACCCCCACCCTCACGGCGGCGCAACAGGTGTGGGAGGCCGGGGCGGAGATCATCGCTTTGGACTGCACCACCCAGATCAACCACCGGGGCGCCGTGGCACGGGAGCTGCTGCCCGTGGTGCAGCGGGAGATTCCCCAGGCCATTTTGTTCGCGGATGGGTCCACCTCTGAGGATGCGGTGTGGGCCGCCGCCCACGGCGCGGACATCGTGGGCCCCACCCTGTACGGCTACACCCGGGAGACGGCCCACATCGAGGCCCCGGACCTGCGGGATTTCGCCCGGATGTGCCGGGATTTGAAGGATGAGGCCTACGTGATCATGGAGGGGCACCTCTATACCCCCGAGGACGCCATGAAGTGCATCTACCTGGGGGCCCACGCCGTGGTGGTGGGCAGCGCCATCACCCGGCCCCACCTCACCGCCCGCCGCTTTGTGGACCTGCTGTCCGGCTACCAGCACAACTGGCGGGACGCGGAGAAGAGCAAGCACTAAGGGGCCCGGCCCCTTGGGAGGAAGCCATGGTCAAATTTGATTTGGACGGAGTGCAAAACGTAGAGGTCAGCAAAAAGCTGCCCTGCCAGAAAACCCCGGCGGAGCAGCTGGAGCTGATGGAGCGCTATACCGCCACCCACCGGGAGGGCCTGGCTTTGCCCCGGGAGCAGCGGGAGCTGAACTGCCTGCGGGTGCTGTACCCGGCTTTGCTGCGGACCCTGGAGCCCCGGGACCTGTTTGCCGGGCGGATAGACGTGCTGCCCATCGGCTTTGGCTGCGTCACCTCTTTGGGGGGCGTGGGCCATTTTTGCGTGTTCAACAAGCTGCGGGCCTTCCAGCAGGAGCTCACCGACCCGGCGGACCGGGCCCGGGTGGACGCGCTGTACGACTACTGGACCCGACATGACCTGAAAACCCTCTATTGCCGGGAAGCTTTGACGGAAACCACCATCGGCCGCTTTATCGACACCGAATACCCCATGATCGCCACGGCCCGGCTGTCCGGCATGATGCTGGACTATCAAAAGCTGCTGGATTTGGGCATCGGCGGGCTGAGAAGCCAGATGGAGGAGCGCCTGGCCCAAGAGCCGGACAACGCCTTTCTGCGCTGCGCCTTGGGCAGCCTGGAGCTGTTTGCCCAGTGCGCCCAGGCCTATGCCGGTATGGCCGAAAAGGAGCTGGCTACCGCCCACGTGGGCCGCGGGGCGGAGCTGCTGCGGATGAAGGAAAGCCTGCTGGTGATCCGGGAGGAAAAGCCCCGTACCTTCCACCAGGCGTTGCAGCTTTTCTGGCTGTACGCCCTGCTGTCCGGGGTGATCAACTACGGCAGACTGGACGACTACCTGGGCCCCTATCTGGTGCGGGATTTGGAAACCGGGGAGCTGACCCGGGAGCAGGCCCTGGCCTTGGTACAGTCCCTGTGGACCATGATCGAAAACCGCCGCACCACGGTGAACGGCCGGGTGATCGTGGGGGGCCAGGGCCGCAGGCACCCCAAAGAGGCGGACGTGTTTTTGCACATAGCCATGGAGGTAGCCAAAAGCTGCCGCTATGTGGAGCCCCAGTTCACCTTGCGCTTTGACGGCTCCACCTCTGACCGGATTTGGGACGAGGCCCTGGACGCTTTGGGGGCCGGGGCCACCTACCCCACCTTGTACAACGACGATGTGAACGTGCCCGCCGTGGCCTACGCCATGCGGGTGGATGAGGAAACGGCCAAACAGTACGTGCCCTTTGGCTGCACGGAGTTCGTGATCCAGGGCCAGAGCACCGGCACCCCCAACGTGTGTGTCAATTTGCTGAAGCTGCTGACGATTTATTTAAATGGCGGCATCGACCCCATGGACGGCCAGCGCAAGGACGCGGGGGTTTCCGTCCCCGCCTTGGAGGAGCTGGACAACATCCCCACCTACGAGGCGTTTTTTGAGGGCTATGGCCGCCTGCTGGACGCCTACCTGGACATGGCCGTGGACCGGCAAATGCTGTCCTTCCGGATGATGAACGAGCAGGTGTCCTTTTTGATGATGAGCCTGCTGACGGACGACTGCATCGCCCGGGGCCGGGCCATTCTGGACGGGGGCGTGCGCTACTTGGGGGGCACCAACGAGACGTACGGCAACATCAACGCCTCGGATTCCCTGTATGCCATCCAAAAGCTGGTGTTTCAGGAGAAGCGCTACACCGTCTCCCAGATCGCCCGGGCCCTGCTGGATAACTTTGAGGGCCACGAGGCGCTGCGCAAGGCCTGTCTGGCCTGCGACAAGTACGGCAACGATTTGGACACCTGCGACGCCGTGGCCAACCAATTGTACGAGCATGTGGCCAAAGGCACCCGGGACAGGGGTATCGCCGCCGGGATGCAATATTTTCTCATCGTCATCAGCAACAACCAGCTGAATACCGAGTGGGGGCTGCGCACCGGGGCGTCCCCGGACGGGCGGCTGAGGGGCGTGTACCTGAACCCCGCCAACAACCCCCAGGGGGGAGCCAACCAAAGCGGCCCCACGGCCATGCTGAACTCCCTGCGGAAGTTCGACCCCCGCTACCACGCGGGCTCGGTGCAGAACATCAAGTTCACCCCGGCCCTGTTCAACGAAAACCGGGAGCTGGTGAAGGGCCTGCTCCAGACCTACTTTGCCGACGGGGGCTGCCATTTGATGGTGACCATCGTGAACCGGGGGGAGCTGGAGGACGCCATGGAGCACCCGGAGAAGTACCCGGATTTGATCGTGCGGGTCAGCGGGTTTTCGGCGGTGTTCGTGCACCTGGACCGGGCCATCCAGGAGGAGCTGCTGAGCCGGGTCCTCTACGGCGAGGAGGAGGCATGAAGCTGCACGTGGTGGACATTCAGCGCTTTGCCCTCCACGACGGCCCGGGTATCCGCACCACGGTGTTTTTACAGGGCTGCCCCCTGCGCTGCCCCTGGTGCGCCAACCCGGAGAGCTGGCGCGTGGGCAGGCATTTGATGTACTGGAAGCAGCGCTGCATCGGCTGCGGCCGTTGCGCGGTGGCGTGCCCCACGGGCTGCATCGTGATGGAAGGCGGAAGGCCCGCCTTTGACCGGTCTTTGTGCGACGGCTGTGGGCGCTGCGTGGAGGCTTGCCCCATGTCGGCTTTACGCCTCAGCGGCCGGGAGATGGAGCCCGCCGAAATCCTGGCGGTGGTGCTGCGGGATCACAGCTATTACCGCCGCACCGGCGGAGGGGTCACCGTGTCCGGGGGGGAGCCCTTTGGACAGGCCCGGGGCCTGGAGGAGCTGCTGGCGCTGTGCACGAGCAAGGGGCTCCACACGGCGGTGGAAACCACCGGCAACGCCCCGGCCCAGGCCCTTTTGGCCTGCGAGCCCTTGATTGATTTGTTCTTATATGATCTGAAGCACTGCGACGCGGCATTGCTGAAGCAGGTTACCGGCGGGGACCTAAGCTTGATTTTGAAAAACCTGTCGCTGCTGCCCCCGGAGAAGGTGGTGCTGCGGATTCCCGTGATTCCCGGCTTTAACTTTGAGGAACCGGTGATCCGTGGCATCTTCCGGCTGGCTTTGGACAGAGGCGTCCGCCGGGTGGACCTGCTGCCCTACCACACCTTGGGCAAGGGCAAGTACGAGCAGCTGGGCCTCCCCTATCCCCACGGGGACGCAAAAGCCCTGGCAAAGAAGGATTTGTCAGGGCTGAAGGCCATGGGGGAGCAGATGGGGCTTGTGATGGGGTAAGGCCGCAGGGGCCTCTGTCATGCTTACGCTATGGCTTCTTCCTTGATCAACGCTTCCCGTTTGCGTCGTCCCAGGAGATAAACCCCTTGAACTCGCAACGGTCATAGGCAGTGCTTTCCCGCACCAACTCCCCTGTCTGCGCGTCCACCAGCAGCTGGCGGTAATCCAGGGTATTTCTCTCGTCTGTGGTGTAGCTGGCGGTTTCCCTTAGCTTGCCGCCGGGACTTCTGACCCACAGGCAGTTCACCTGCCACATGGGGCGCAGATAATAGCGGGCGGCTTCCAGCTCTTTTTCACGCTTGGCCGAGGCTTCTTCCATTTCCTTGGGAGGGGTTCTTCCTTCCACCAGCGGTTCCTTGCGGGAAAAGTATACGCCAGGCTCGTTGTAAATCACATACCCAAGCTCCACCTCGTAGATTTTGCGGATGTGCCCGGCGCTAATCTCCGGCTCTATGGCCGCCACCACCCTGTCAAAGGCGCAAAGGGGCACGTCCTCCGCAAGGGTTTGGACGGGTTTGGCGGCGTGAACGAAAAGATGGCTGAGCTTTTCACCATACCCATCGTACCCCGCGCTGAGTTCAAACCTTGCCCACATTTCATCCGTGCGGCTCTCGCCGTGGTAATGATCGCTCACAGCCTCATGAATATGGTGGAAAATAGGCAGCCCGTTCAACTTCTGGCGCGTATTCAGGAGGATTTGTCCAGGCAAGGCATCCTTCTTATAGCCATAGAGAAACCAATGCTGCGCCCACAGTTCCGTTGGGGTTTCCAGTTCAAATTGGCCGGGATCATAGCCGAAGCGGGAAAGATCTTCGCGCATCATGGCGCAAATCTCGCCGTAGGTGATGTCGCTCATGGGAACGTATTTGCTTTCGGGCGCAAAACCGCCGCGCCAGGTTTCCCTGGCCTCCGGGTTCTGATTGACACGCTTGCCCCCCACGCTCTTGGGGGCTTGTTTCGAGGCGTTATACAAAATCAAGGTGTTGTAGCGCCGTTCCACTTTCTCCCACCCGCTTTCTTCCGCTGTGGGCACTGTGTCAGGCACGTCATGGTCCACCTTCACAATGGGGATCGCGTCCGTGTCCGGCAGGTTCACCGCCGCGTCCACCTCCACCGTGCGCCACTGGGTCTTGTAGCTTTGGGTCCAGCGGGCGGGGGTCTGCTCCCGCAATTCCGCAATATTCATGTATTGCGCCTGCGCCAGGGAATCCAGCGGCGCCAGCGTTGTCAAAACCAGCAGAAGCGCCAAAGTCAGCTTTTTCATATCGTCATCCTCCCGTTTCTTCCTCAGGGCGCGGTTCATGTCCGTAGCCGGCCGCCTTTTCAGTCACTGTTTTCCGTTTACGCCGTCCCAGGAGAGGAAGCCCTTGTACTCGCAACGGTCATAGGCGGTGCTTTCCTGGATCAGCTCGCCCGTCTGCGCGTCCACCAGCAGCTGGTAGTAGTCCACGGTATTTCTCTCATCCATGGTGTAGCTGGCGGTTTCCCGCAGCTTGCCGCCGGGGCTTCTCACCCACAGGCAGTTCACCTGCCACATGGGGCGGGCATAGTAGCGGTAGCCCGCGTGCTTGATAAGGCCCTCCGCGCTGGCCGCGTCCATTTCCTCCTGGGTGTTTCGTCCCTCCACCAGCGGCTCCTTACGGTCGTGATACACGCCGGGTTGGTTGTAAAGCACATACCCCAGCTCCAGCTCGTAGATTTTGCGGATGTGCCCCGCCTTGATTTCCGGTTCGACGGCGGCAATCACCTTGTCCAGGGAACACAGGGGCACGTCGGTTGCGACGGTTTCCACGGGCTGGGCGCACCATAGAAAAAGGTTGTGCAGCTTTTGGTCATAAGCGTTATACGAGACGGAGCAGTAGGGAAGCTCAGACAACTCGTCCACACGGCTCTCGCCATGATAATGATCGGTGACCGCGCTGTGAATATGGGAAAGCACCGGTATCCCTTCCACCAGTGCGCGAAAGTCAAAGCCGATGCCGCCGGGCAGCGCGTCCCGCTTGTAGCCGTAGTAGAACATGTGGCTCACGGACAGCCGCACGGGCGCGCGGAAATCAAAGGCGGAAGCGTCATAGCCCGCGCGGGTGATCTCACGCTCCACCATGTCGCAGACCTGGCCGAAGGTGGTATCGCTCATGGGGATATAGGTGTTCCCGGGCGAAAAGCCGCTGTTGTACACCTCTCCGGGCTCTGTGTTCGTGTTGAGACGCTTGCCCTCCAGCTTGCGGGGATAGGTCGGCCATTCGTTGTACCAGAGCACCCGAAAAGGCGTGCTGTCCAGTTGGTCAAAGCCCGCTTCCTGGGCGGTCACCAGCGGTTCCTTTGCCCCATTCCCCACCAGCAGCACAGGCATGGCGTCCACCTCCGGCACGGCCACCGTCGCGTTAATCTGTACATCCCGCCACTTGGTTTCATAGGTCTGGGTCCAGCCCGTTTGGGTCCGCTCCCGAAGCTCCCGAACGCTCCAATATTCCTCCTGGGCCAGGCATGCCCCAGGCAACAGCGCCGCCAGGATCAACCCCAGGGAAAGCAACCTCTTGATCGTTTTCATTCCCGCGTCCTCCTATTTCACTTGGATGGCCTGGGACATATCCACAACCCACTGATCGTTTTCGCCGATGACGGTGGGCGCGATGTACGCCTCCCCCGCGCCGGTGGGCAGGAAGGTGAAGCTGTAATGGGCGGACTTGCCTTCCTCCTGGGCGCTGATAAGAAACTCCGACAGCGCCGCAAGCTGGTTGCCCTGCGCGTCCACCAGCACAGCGTCGCGCCAGTCGGCCAGCAGCAGCTCAAATTCCCGCGCCGGTAGGCCTTCGCTGTTTTCGACGCGCAGATTGACATACGCCCGAACCGGCGACAGGGACGCGCTAAGCACCGTGATGGCCGCGCCCTTTGCGTAGAGCGGCGGCGGGGTGCTTGTCGCGGCCGTTGCTTCCACCGTGAAATCCAGCGTGGTCCCATCGCCCCGTTCCCGGCGGATGATGGGCAGGCTGACCTTGAAATCGCCCTTTGGCACAATGCCGGAGGACGCCAGATAGATATCCAGATAGCACAGCGCTTCGCCGTTCTCCGGGCCCGGCATGGCAGCGCCGGTGGAACCGTTGGTCATGGAGTACTCCTGGCCGTCGATGAAAAACCAATCGCAGCCCCAGGGGCTGATGCCGTCGGCGGCAAGCGCCGTCCGGAAGGCGCTGCTTTGATCGTTCAGCTCTTCCGAGGTGATGGGCGCTGTGGCGTCCTTCACGCGCATACTGTACACCACCCGGAGGTTGCCGCCGTCGTAGACGGCCTGAGATAATGTAATGGTCGTATGCCCGGTTTCCAGCGTGGCGAGGTCGGTTTGTACCAACTGGCTGGCTTGGGGCAGCATGCCGGTTTGTCCAAAAAACTGTTCCATGAAATCAAACACGCCGAAGTGGATACCCGCCGCCACCCCGATGGCCGCCAGCAGCACCAGCAGCGCCACCAGCACCGTGGCAAAGCGCAGGCGCGTGGCGTAACGCCTGGGGGGCAGCCGCAACCCCTGCCCGTGAAGGGCCGCCAGGGTTTCATCGATCCGCGCGTTGACCTGTGGCGGCGTAGGTGGATACGCCCGAAGCAGCAAATTCCGCGATAGGGTCATAGAGACTCATCCTCTCCGCCCAGCATGTGGGCCAGCCTGTTCCGGCCTCGGTACATACGGTTCTTGACGGTCCCCTGGGGAAGCCGGAGCGCCTCCGCGATCTCCCGCACCGACATCCCTTCCAGGTAGTGCAGCACCAGGGGCAGGCGCAAGCCTTCGTCCAGCAGTTGCAGCGCCTCGTCCAGGTAGGTGTCTTCCGGCTGGGGGGCCGGGATATCCTCCGTCAATGGGGAAACGCGCAGTTTGCTCCTGCGCAGCATATCGCGGCTGCAATTCACCACAATGCGGATCATCCAGCCACGGAAGCGGGCGTCCTCCCGCAGCGTGTCCAGCCGCTGCCATGCCTTTATCAGCGATTCCTGCAGCGCGTCCGCGCAGTCCTCCCTGTTATGCAGTACGGTATACGCAACGCGGAACAGCATGTCCCGGTGCCGGTTTACCGCGTTGGTAAAGCCTCGTTCGTCCATGGCCGCCTCCTTTGTCCATGATAACCGGTTTCACTCAGAAGGACGGATATTCCTTGGGGAAAGTTATGGGCGTCCAAAAATTTCCCGGGAACAGGATGCCACTATTCTGGGCATAAAGCGGGGGCTGTAGCTTCTTTTCGCTTTGCTACAGCCCCCGCGCTTTTGTTTCCGTTTTCGCCCCGTCCCCTACTGCCGCACGGACTTGCCCCGGTTGTACAGAATCAGCAGCAGCACCATCACCAGGCCCAGCACCACGTTGCGGGTGGGCTGGTTCAGGTTCAGGGCCGTTAAGGTATTGTTCAGCACCACCATCAGCAAGGAGCCGGCGATGCTGCCGGTATAGGTGCCCACGCCGCCGGTGAGGGCCGTGCCCCCCACGATCACCGCGATCAGGGAGTTGTAGGCGTAGGTGTCGAACATCTGGCACTTGGCGCTTTGCATGTAGGCGGCCCCCAGCATCCCGGTAAATCCGGAAAAGACGGCGGAGATCAGGTAGGTGAGGATCACCACCCGGTTCACCCGGATGCCGCTGAGCTTGGCCGCCGTGGGGTTGTTGCCCACCAAATAGGTTTGCCGCCCCAGCCGGGAGCGGTTGAGAATGTAGAACATCAGGGGGAACAGCAGCAGGGCGTACAGCGCCAAGGACGGCACCACCCCAAGCAGCTTGGAGGTGACGCTTTTGATGAAGGTGGGGGCCGCGTAGCCCAAAGGGCTGCCCTGGGTCAGCACGTATTGCAGCCGGGACACCACGTTGCTGATGGCCATGGTGACGATCATGGGGGGCAGCCCCATCTTCACGGAGCACACCCCGTTCAGCAGCCCGATGGCCACGCTCATCAGCATCACCATGCCAAAGGCCTCCAGAAAGTGGCGGTCCTGGCCGTTCATCACGGCGGTGGTGACGATGGCCGAGGCGGACATCACGGCCCCCACGGTAAAGTCCATGCCGCCGCCGATGAGCACCAAGGTCTGCCCGGCGGAGGCGAAGCTCAGCAGCAGCGTCAGCATGGTGATAGAGGTGATGGCGCTCATGTTAAAGGCCATGGGCTTCAGGGCCACGGTGAGCAAATACAGCGCCCCGGAGAGGATCAAAGCCATGCGGGCCGGGGAGCGCTTGACGAACACTTGCAGCTTCTGCCCAAAGCTCATGGAATCCCTTCGGTCTGCCGCAGGGTTATTTTGCATGTTCCGCCCTCCTCTTGAACCGCACGCTGTTCTGCAAATTGATCCGCAGGGCTTCCCGCTGCCCCTTGGCGGTGACGATGGTCATCAGCAAGCCCAGGAAGATGATGATGTCGGAAATGAAGTTGTGCCAGTAGGAGGTGACGGAGAAGCCCGGGATCAGCTTGTAGAGCAGGTTGAAGAAGTAGTACACGGAGTTTTGGATCAGCACCAGAAACCCGCCGCCGAACACGCCGCAGGCCATGGAGCCCCAGCCCCCGAAGCTGAGCCCGCCGATGATGCAGGCGGACAGGGATTGGATGCCCAGCTGCTCCGACTGGATGGGGTTGCCCGAGGCGGTGAGCAGCGTGAGGCAGATGCCCCCCATGCCCACGAACAGCCCCTTGAGCAAGAAGGCCTGAAGCTGCACCCTCACCGGGTTGATGCCCGCCGCGAAGGCGTTGCGGGGGTTGGCCCCCACGGCGTAGATGTTGGTGCCAAAGCGGGTGCGGCTGGCGTAGGCCCAAATCAGCAGCGCCAGCACCAAGGCCAGGGCGGCGGCGGGGAACACCCCCAGCAGCGGGGCGCCGTAGGCGGAATAGAACACCTTGGGCACCTTGCCCTGGGGCACGCTCATGATGAACACATTGACGCCCCGGATGGCATACGTGAGGGCGAAGCTGGCCAGCAGCGCGGGCAGGCGGAATACCGACACAAAGAGCCAGCACACCACGGAGGCCAGCAAGGCTGCCCCGATGCCCATGCCGCAGGCCAAGGCAAAGTGAAGGCCCCATTCCTGCATGGTCATGATGGTGACCACGTTCACCAAGGCCAGCTGGATGCCGATGGAGATGTCCATGGTGCCGGAGATCAGCAGGACGCTGTGGCCCATCACCACCAGCAAAAAGGGCAAATTGCTGGAGAACAAAGTGTTCAGGCTCTTGGGACCAAAGAACTGCGCCGGGCCCTGGATGGCGGCATTGAGGGCCACAGCCGCCAAAAACAGCATAAACCCGGTGAACGCGGGTTTTTTCCGAAAACTCAAAAAACGCTCTTTCATATATCAAGCCCCCGCCTTCCGGCCCGCAGCGTTCATGCCCATCATGGCCGCCACCAGGCGGTCCGGGGTTTTGGCCTCGTCGCAGAGCACATCGCTGATATTGCCTTCGTAGAACACGTAAATCCGGTCGGACAGGTCCAGCAGCTCCTCGGAATCGCTGGAGGAGATGAGGATGGTCATCCCTTCCTCGGCGCAGCGGCGCAGGATTTTGTGGATCTCCCGGCGGGAGTGGATGTCCACGCCCTTGGTGGGATCGTCCAGCAGCAGCAGCACCGGGTTCATGGCGATCCACCGGGCGATGACCAGCTTCTGCTGGTTCCCGCCGGACAGGGAGCTGGCGGGGTGGTGCAGCGCGCCGATCTTGATATCGTACTTCTGTACGGCACTGTTGGCAAAGGCCCGCAGGGACCTGGGGGTCAAATACTGGGCGATGCGGCCCTTGGCCACCTTCCCCGCCACGATGTTCTCCTCCACGGTGCGCAGGGGGAACATGGCCTCCCGGTTCCGCTCCCCGGAGACGAAGCCGATGCCCAGGCTCACCGCGTCCGCCGGGGATTTCAAATTCACGGGCCGGCCCTGGAAGGCGATCTTGCCTCCAGCCACCTTTTCCGCCCCCAGCAGCACCCGGATCAGCTCCGGCTGGCCCTGGCCCTGCAAGCCGCCGATGCCCACGATCTCGCCCTTGTAAGCCTTCAGGGAGATGCCCCAGACCTTGGGGTACACCTCCAGATCCTCCACCTCCACCACAGGCTCCTTGTGGGTGGGGATTTCACACTGGACGGCCCCGGCGGCCACCTCGGGCCTTTGCCCGGTCATGTAATACACGATGTCGTCCAGGGTGAGCTCAGAGATGGACGCGTCCATCACCGTCTCCCCGGAGCGCATGATGGTGGCGGTGTCGCAGATTTCAAACACCTCGTTCATGCGGTGGGTGACGTAGAGGATGCACATGCCCTGGGCCTTCAGCTCCCGCATGATCCCAAACAGCACCTGAATTTCGTCGTAGTGCAGCGCCGCCGTCACCTCGTCCAGCAGCAGCACCCGGGGGTTTTGGCACACGGCCTTGGCCACCTCCAGCATGGTCTGGGTGGAGGGGGACAAAGTTTGCACGTAGGCGCCGGGGTCGCACTGGATATGGAAGCGGTCCAGCAGATCGCGGATGGTTTTTTGCGCCTTCCTCTTGTCCACCATGCCGCCGGGGCCCAAGGGCTCGTTCCCCAGCAGAATGTTGTCGGTGACGCTCATGGTGGGAATGAGGCTCAGGTCCTGAAAGGCCGTGGCAATGCCCAGCCTTTTGGAATCCACCCCGGAGGCGATGGCCACGGGCTTGCCCTCAAAGAGGACCTCGCCGCCGTTTGGGGCCACCAGCCCGGCCAAAACCTTGATCATGGTGGATTTGCCTGATCCGTTGGACCCCAGCAGCGCCCGGATCTCCCCGGACGAGGCCTTCAGCCGGGCTCCCTTCAGGGCCACAACCGCGTCAAAGCGCTTGTCGATCCCCCGCATTTCCAGCATAGGAGGCTCCCCCTGTTCTGTGAGTTGGTATACCAAATCATACCATATCGAAGGAAAGCCGTCCAGCCAGCGGAAAGACCGCCGGCTGGACGGCTTCAAGCCCTTTGGGGGCTTTCAGGTCCGCTTACTTGAAGAACTGCTCGGCAACCTCGTCCACGGTGAGCCAATAGGTGATGGCGTCGCCGGGGGCCATGGCGGCAGCCTTGTCCTTGAAGGCGTCGAGGGTGTCATAGTTGTAGACTTCCTTGGACTCCAGCAGGATGGAATGGATGGCGGGATCGCTGTACACGTCGTCGCGGAGCTCCTTGCCCAGCAGGATGTTCAGGCCGAAGTTCAGCGCGCTGGCGCCCACGCCCGGAGGATTGGACAGCACCAGGAAGTCCATCTTCTTCTCGTCCTTGTTCAGCTCGATCATGCGCTGCATCCACTCGCCGGTGTCGTTGAAGCCCATGAACTTGGGATAGGGGGTGCCGGTGGAGTCGAAGGCGGCCAAGGCGGCCTCGGCGCACTGGGAAATGAGAACGCCGTCAAACTCCACGCCGGAGTTGAGGATCTCGGTCATGACCTGGGTAGCCAGAGCGGCGTCCCAGTTGTGGTTGCCGGTGGCCACCACTTCCAGGCCCTGCTCCTCGATGCCCTTCTGGAAGCCGTTCTGACGGTCGGTGTTGGCGGAGTTGCCGTCCAACGCGGCCATCATAACCACCTTCGCGCCCTTGCCCAGCACCTCGCCGGCATAGGAGGCGGTCTTGTAGCCCAGGTAGTATTGGTCGGTGGCGATGTTGAGGATGTTCACATCAGGAGAGGTGTAGATGCAGTCGGCGTTGATGTAGAGGATGCCCGCTTCCTGCGCCTTCTCGATGATGGGGTCCATGCCGGTGGGGGCCACGGGGTTCACCAGGATGATGTCGTAGCCTTCGTTGATGCTGTTCTGGATCTGCTGCGCCTCGGTGGCGGCGTCCCAGTTGGACACGAAGGACGCGTAGCTCACGTTGAAGCCATGCTCCGCGGCGGCCAAGGCGGCCTCCTGGATGTCGGCCTCATAGCGCACACGGTAGGGGTTGCCCTCGATCACCGCGTTGTGGGAAGCCAGGCGGATGTCCTTGGGGGCTTCGGCGATGCCAGCTGCCACCAAAGACAGGGCCATTGTCAGGACCACCAGGAAAACCAGTACTCGTTTCATGGCAATTCTCCTTTGACTTTGTTGTGTATTTGACAAGGTATTCCCTCACCTTGTACACCCGTTATCCGTCCGCTCCGGAACTCATATTTTCTATTGTTCACATTTTAGCACATTTTCAATCGTTTGTGAATACATACGAATCAGTTTTTTATTTTTTCTTCCCCCCCAAAAACTGGAAGGCCCTTGGCTCAGGCCTGCTCCAGCAGCCGTTCAAAGTAGATGCGGGCCAGGCGGATTTGATTCTCGATGTAGTCGTTGTAGCCCAGGACCTTGCCGTTACGGAAGGGCATGTGGCAGAACTCGAAGTTGAGATACCCCTGGTATCCCCGCTTCTTCAGGGCCCGCACAAAGGCCGGGTAGTTGGTCAGCACCGGCTGGATGTGGGGGTCAAAGGACACCATGGACAGGGACCCGTCCTTTTCCTCCACGAACTCGGCGTTGGCGTGGGACAGCACCTGCAAATCCCCCACATCCTCCACGGCCTGCTCCAGGTACGCGTCGGACTGGGTATGCTGGGTCCAGCCGCAGCAGGGGGCGTCCAGGCAGCACTTGAGCCAGGGGGAATCCACCCAGCGCACAAAATCCAACATATCATGATAGGTTTCGATCATGGGGTGATGGTTTTGCAAGGCCAGCACCACCCCGGCCTCCTTGGCCCAGCCCACGCATTCCTTCAGGCATGTGACCACGCTTTGGCGCAGCTGGTAATCCAGGGCCCCGTAGGTGGTGTGGTGCTTGGCGGTGACCTCGTAGTTGGCGATGCCGTCCACCATGGTGATGCCGCGCCAGGCGGCGAACAGCCGCAGCACCGGCGCTTCCAGCTCCTTGGCCACCCGGATCTGCTCCTTCACCATCAGCAGTTCATTTTCCAGATGCTCCGGCACGATGGAAGCAAAGTTGTTGTTGGCCGCCACGGCGGACATCTCCAGGCCACTGCGCTTCACATACTCCCGGATCTCCCGGCAGCGGTTCCCGTCCAAATCGATGGGAGAGCCGTGGGGCCGCTTCAAATCCAGCTCCACGCCCTGATAGCCGTACTTTTTGGCCGTGTCCACAAACTCCTCCACCGTGAGGGCGGGCCGGTCCTTAAACCAGGTGCCGGAGCAGGAAATGGAATACAAACCGATCTTCATCCTGGGTCCTCCTTCTTGTTGTTGAGGCAACGGAAATATGTCACCAGTTTTCCTGGATGGGCTCTCCCGCAAGCAAGCTCTGGCACCCCTCCCATACCCGCTGTACAAATTGGTCCTTCATGGCAAATTCCCCGGCCCCGTTCACCCATCCGTTCACCCGGCGCACCTGGCCCGGGTACAGGGCCAGCACGTCCGGCTCCTTGCCGGGGGCCCGGTACTCGTAGGTGAGGGTCAGCAGCGGCTCCCCCTGGGGCCCGGGCAGGGGGCCCAGGTATACGCCGTCGTGGGCGGCGCTGGTGAGGAGCCGGAAGAAGGAGCGGAACAGCGCCAGGTCCACCGGCTGGCCCTCATGGGTCACCACAGGGGCCTTGGGGTCGGCGTTGTCCAGGGCGAAGCGGTAGGTCTGCGGGCCCTGCTGGACCGTCACAGCGGACAAATCCATCAGCAAAGGGGTCAAAAACCAGCGCAGGGGCAGCTTCTCGTACTGGAGGTCCATGAAGGGCTGGCGGCCGATGCGGTAGACCACGCCGCTGCCCTGCCGGGTCACATAGAAGTCGTCCTCCCCCAGGCGCACCAGCTGCAGCACCCAGTGCTCCGGCTGGGCCCCGGAACCGTTCACCAGGTCGTACTCCAGGCTCATCCAGGGGGCGTCAAAGCCCAAAGCCGCCACCTGCTGGGGGCTCAGGTTGTAGCCCACGATCTCCCGGCTTTGGATGCCGAACAGGGAGCCCAGAATCTCCACGCCGTAGGTCTGGTCCAGGGGGTAGAGGCCGCCGCCCCGCACCAGGTGGGTGGCGGTGCCAAAGGACAGGGCCGCCAGGCGCACGGCCTCCCCGGCCCCGGCCGTGGCCTGGAGAGTGACGGGCTGTCGCAGGGGCCCGCCGGTAAAGGTGATGTCCCGGATGGCGGACAGGGGGCTGGATACCGCCAGGGCCGGGGTTGCCAAGGGGGAGATCACCTGGGTCTTGGGCCGCAAAAAGGGCTCCGCCATGGCCCCGTCCATCAGGTACACCCCGGGGAAGCCCTCCACAGCGGCGTAGTAGCCGCCGGAGATGGGCTCCCGGGCCCCCACCGTGAGGCGCAGGGGGTTGCCGCTGAAAAACTCCAGCTCCACGGTGGCCGCGGGGGTGTCCAGGCCGTAGCGCTCCGGGGGCGCGTCCTGAAGCCGCCGGGTGGCGGACAGCTTTCCGCAGCCCGTCATGAAGCGGATGAAGGCGTCCAGATCCACCAGCGTGCCGGGGATGTCGTCCAGCACGTAGCCGTCCCCCTCGTAATAATAACGGTACGAGCCTGTGGCATTTTCCACCGCCACGGAGGAAATTTCCACCGGTTCCAGGTTGGTGAACACCGCCCCTTCCTGCGGGGCGGGGGCTGGCCCCAGCAGCAGCGCCCCCAGCACCAGCCCCAAAACCAAAACCGCCGCCCCGGCCAACATGACGCTTCGCACCAAGGCCTTCATTTACCGATACCTCCGCCGCAGCCATACCATAAGGCCCGTTCCCAAAATCAGCAAGGGCAAAACCCCAGCCAGCAGCACCCCCAAGGTGGTGGCCTGGGCGCTGGTGATGCCCAGCACCTTCCCGGCCAAGGACTTGGGCTGGATGGCCACCCCGGCCTCCTGGCCCAGCACGTCCCCCAGCAAAGCCAGCAAATACTCGCTATTGGTCAAAGAGGCATTTTGCAGCGCGATGGTGTCCAGCATGCCCGTGGAGCAGGAGGCGATGAGAACGGAGCGCTTGTCAGCGTTTTGGGCCCCGGAGGGGTGAAAGCTGGACAGGGCCATGGCGGGGCGTGGGCCCAAAACCGCGTTCTCGGCGCTGAAGTCCTCCCCGGCCTCCGCCGGGCGCACCCCGGAGGTGGCCGAAAAGGACAGCAAGGGCTCCACATAATAGCCGTCCTTGGTGGAAAACAGCAGCTCCATGGGCCTGGAAAGGGGCATCAGGAAGGGGGTGTCGGCGTCCCGGAGCATGGCTTTGTAGCGGCCTTCCTCGTACGAAGCGACGGGATAGAAGGGCTGGTACTGGTAGGTGCGCTCGGGCTTGGTTTCAAACACCGCCCCGGTGCCAAAGGCCACCCCCCATTCCGACAGAAACGCGTCCAGATTGGGCATGGGGCCCTGGGTGACGCTGGCTGAGTACAGCAAAGCCTTGCCGTACTGGCCCTCATTGTACAAAAAGGCCTCCAGCTTCCGCAGCACATCCTGGTCCAAATCCGCGGTGGGGGCCAGCAGCAGGGCCCCGTCGTAGCCCTCCAGGGAGTCCGTCACCAAGTTCACCGGGGACAGCTGGTAGTTGTTCTCCGCCAGCAAGGCGGTGAACAGCTTGGATTCCGTCACGCCGTTTCCCGTCAGCACCGCCAGCTTCACCAGCCTGCCGCTGGTGACGTTCACAATGGCGGAGGTAAGGGCTTCCTCCGCCCTGGAGGAGGCGATGGTCAGGCTGCCGCTGCCGGTATAGTTGTAATGGAACAGGTTGTTTACGGAAATATGCTTCACCCGCTGGCCGCTGCGCACGATCACGTCGCCGTTGGCCAAGGTCAAATCCGGGAACCCCGCCGCAAAGGAGGGGTCCGAGGCGTAGTCCACAAAGCGGAGGGTCACCTTGTCCCCATGGCGGGGGTATTGCTCCATGATCCGCTGGGCCTGGGCCAGATACCGGGAGCTGCCAAAGGCGTCCTGGGGGGACAGCACGAAGATTTCCACCGGCTGGGTCAAATTTTCCAGCAGGGCAGCCGTATCCGGGCCGACTTCGTAGGCGGCGTTCTGGGTGAGATCGATGGACAGGGCGTAGCGGTTGCCAAGCAGCGAGGCGATGCCGTTCAGCAGCAGCGTCCCCGCGATGAGGAACACCGCCAGCAGCCCAAACAGCGCGTTCACCTTCAAAGATTGTTTCAAGCGGTTGACTTTCTTCATGGCGGGGCCCTCCTACATCCAGCGGCGGCGCTCCAGGGCGGCCACCGTGAGGGCCAGAAACAGCCCGGTTACGCTGAGAAAAAAGCACAGGGAGGACAGCTCCACAATGCCCATGGCGAAGGTCTGGTACCGATCGTGGAAGGACAGCCAGGCAAACAGGGCTTTCAGCCCCGGGCTGCGCACCACGTAGGCCAGCGCGTCCGACAGGGTCAGAAACAGCGTGACCCCAAAGCCCCCCACGGCGGCCATCACCTGGCTTTCCGTAAAGGCGGACACGAACAGGCAGATGGCGATGAGGGACCCTCCCAGCAAAAACAACCCCATGAAGTTGCCCAGCACCATGGGCCAGTCCGGCTGGGCATAGTGCTGGAGCACCAAAGCCATCACCAGCGTGCCGGAGATGGCCGCCAGGTATAAAAGCAGCGCCGCCGCGTACTTGCTGAGCACAATGCCCAGCCGCGATACCGGGGCCGTCAGCAAGGTCTGCTCCGTCTTGGCCCGGCGCTCCTCGCTCAGCAGGCGCATGGTAAGCACGGGCACCAAGAACATCGCCACGGAAAACAGCATGGAGAACAAGGTGGAGGTGTCCGTGGTATTGCCGTACAGGTTGTAGGTAAAGAAGTAGTAGGCGGTGAAAAAGTACATCACCGCGATGATCACATACCCCAAGGGCGTCAGGAAGTACGCCCGCAGCTCCCGCTTGAGAATGGCCCTCACGGCGCGCTCCCCTCCCCCCCGTTTTCCTCCAGGCCGAAAAAGGCCTCCTCCAGAGAGCGTCCGCTGCCCCGCATCCCCAGCAAGGGCAAATCCGCCGCTGCCAGGGCCCGGAACACCGGCTCCCGCAGGTCGGCCCCCTCCCGGCCCTCCAGGAGGAAGTCCCAAACGCCGGGCTCCCCGGGCTCCAGGGGCTCCAGCCGGACCACGCCGGGAACCTGGCCCAGCACCGCCGCGATGGCCTCCGCCTCTCCCCGGACTTGGACCCGCAGGCTGCCGCCCTCCGCCAAGGAGCCCAGCAGCTCGCCCATGGGGCGGTCCGCCACCACCCGGCCCTGCCGCAGCATGATGATGTGGCCGCACACCGCCTGGATCTCCGAGAGGATATGGGAGGACACGATCACCGTGCTGTGCCGCCCCGCGTCCTTGATGAGCTGGCGGATTTCCAAAATCTGGGAGGGGTCCAGCCCCACGGTGGGCTCGTCCAAAATCAGCACCTTGGGGTCCCCCACCAAGGCCTGGGCAAAGCCCAGCCGCTGGCGGTACCCCTTGGACAGGTTGCGGATCATCCGCCCCTTCATGGCCCCCAGACCCACCCGCTCGCAAATCTCCCCGATATGCTTGCTCCGGTTGGCCTTCACCCCTTTGAGGCCGCAGATGAAGTCCAGGTGCTCCTGTACCTTCATCTCCGGGTAAAAGGCGGGCTGCTCCGGCAGATAGCCCGTGAGGGCCTTGGCCTGCCGGGATTGGGCCGCCACGTCGTACCCGGCGATGGAGGCGGTGCCCCCGGTGGCGCTGACGCACCCGGTCAGAATGTTCATGGTGGTGGATTTGCCCGCGCCGTTGAGGCCCAGCAGCCCCACCACCCGGCCCTCCTCAATGGCAAAGCTGACCCGGTCCAAGGCCAGCTTGTCGCCGTATTGCTTGCTCAGCTCCCGGGCGATGATCAGAAAAACCACTCCCTCCCTGAAATCCCTGCTTCCGGGGCCCGGGGCTACACAAACTCGATCCGGGGATGGGGCTGGGTGCCTTCCCCCTGGTCGCAAAGGGCCAAATCGAACTCGTCCAGGGACACGAACTTCACAAAGGAGGGCTTTTGGAACTTGCTGCGGTCCAGCAGCAGGTAGTTCCGGTCGCTATTTTCCATGGCGATCTTCTTCATCAGCAGGCTGTCCACGTTGGTCACGTAGGTCATGTTCTGCTCCGGCACCACCCCGGTGCAGCCCAAAAAGGCCGCGTCAAAGTGGTAGCGCTGCAGCTGCTCCTGGGCCTCGGGGCCCACGTTCATCACATAATGGGGCAGGTAGCGGCCCCCGATGATGTGGACGCTGGCCACGGGATTCACCAGCCTGCGGGGCACCAGCTGGTTGTAGGTCACAATGGTCACGTTCATGCCGTTCAGGTACTCCGTCATGGCGGCGATGCTGGTGCCCCCGTCCAGGAAGATGCAATCCCCTGGGTGCACCAGCTCGCAGGCCCGCCTGGCTACCACCTTCTTGGGCCCGGTATGGACGGAGGTCTTTTCCTCCATGGTCATCTCCACGCTGTCCAGGTAGTTTTCCAGGGCCGCTCCCCCGGGGATTCTTTTCAGCTTCCCCGCGTTCTCCAGCTTCTCCAAATCCCTGCGCACGGTGATCTCCGAGGCGTCCAGGGCCGCGGCGATCTCCTTGAAGCTGACGATGCTCTTCTCGTTCAGGAGCTTCATGATGAACAGTCTGCGCTCGGTTGCTAACATGACAACGACTCCCATTTGCGTGCATTTGAGTTCCAGCGGTTGCAAATTGCTTTATCATATTGTATCATAAATCTAAATAATGAATCAACAGGAAAGGAAGGATTCTCCATGGAAAAAGTGAAAGTCGCCGTTTTGGGCACAGGCTTCATCGCCAAGATTCACCTGGAAAGCTATGCCCGCTTTGTGCCC
>JARKQO010000199.1 GCA_029974855.1 Eubacteriales bacterium | reverse complement strand
GCCGATCTCCCGGCGCTCCAGGAAGAATTTGGTGCCGAAGTTCTTCCACACGTCGATGCCGTGGTCGATGGGCAAGGGCGTTTCCAAAGGCATGCAGCCCAAGGTCACCATCCGGTCCACGTGGCTGTACACGCAGGTCAGGTCCCCCGGCACGAAGAGCCGCTCGATCAAAAACTCGTCCCGGGTCTCCTGGGTGGTGTAGCGCTTGAAGTCCCTCTGGTTGCAGGAATAGCGGATATCCATGGCAAACCCTCCTATATTTCAGTCGATGTCTTTGCCGTAGACCTCCCATTGACGCAGGGCCGGGAAGGCCGAGGGCATATCGCATTTGATCAGGTTTTGCAGCCGCATCCAGGACACCCGGCGGCTGCCCAGGGGAATGGGCTGGGGCCCGTCGAGGGGCTCCAGGGGGAAGGTCTGGCTGTGGCCGTCGGAAAGCGCCACGGCGCCCCGGGTCCAGTAGGCGTCGTGGGGGAAATCCGCCCGGAGGTAGAGCACCATTTCCTCCACCAGCACCTCCCGGCCAAAGTCCAGGGTGATCACCGCGTCGGTCCGGGCCCCGATGCCCCAGCTTTGGTAGGGCCATTCCCCGTGGCCGTCGGCGGTGTGCATGCCGTCGATGACGTTGCGGGCCGCGAACACGCTCTCGCCACGGGTTTCCACGTTGGCTGTGGCGTGGGGGTAGGCGGTGACCTCCCCCCGCTGGTCGGCGGGGTTTTCGGCCAAATTCCGGTACCCCCGGCGGGGGTCCGGCTTCAGGGAGATCACATGCTGCCGCCCCTGGAAGGCAAAGGGCGGGTAGGCCGCTGGGCTGTCCCCCTCCAGGGGAATGCGGTAGGTCATGGTTTTTTGGGGCAAAAACAGCCGGGCGGGAGCGATGGCCTGGTCCACCCGAAGCTGGGCGTAGGGGGTGTCGCTTTCCACCCGGATTTCATCCCCGGGGCGGTACTCCCCCTGGTAATAGAGCTGCACCTCCGGCTCGCCGCTTTTTTCCCACAGCAAAAGGTCACCTCGCCAAATGGATAGCTTGCTCATCGTTCCCCTCCCCCGGGTTCCGGGTGGAAAACCACAGCCGGGCCTCCCGGCCCTCCAGGCGCAGCATGGCCTCCACAAAGAAGTA
>JARKQO010000187.1 GCA_029974855.1 Eubacteriales bacterium | reverse complement strand
AGCGCGGGCGCAAGGCGCGGGAATGGAGGGGCTGCAGGCGAAGCCGCAACCATCCTACGTCACTTTCCTGAACAATCCTGACCCCGGATTGACCCTGGAGGCGAAGAAAACGTTCGGTCCCCTCTACCTTTCGTATCTGCTCTGGCGGACGGACGCGGGTGACGCCGCCCGGGAAACGGCCGATCTCCAGTCATGGCTGAAGCAGATGATCGCCGCGAAAAACGGCAACCTGCAATGGATCGCCGCCTGGGTGGACAGCCAGAGCGGGCTTGCTTCCGTGACCTTGAGGGATTTCTGGGGAGGAAGCCTGGCTGTGCAGGGAGAGAAGTGGGTACAGCCTTCCTTCACCAGGAAGGGAAAAGAAGCTGTCGATTCCCTCATGCAGGAACTCCGGGCAGCCTTGCCCGAGCAGGGCTTGCTCACGGCCCGGAAGGCAGCCTTTGCAACCTGGTACCGCGATGCCGCACTGGGGTCGTGGCAGGGATTTGCCGCCGGATTTTCCAAAGGCGTGGAGAGATTGCGCGGTGCGGGCGAGTGGAGGTCGGTTGCAGCGGTAATGGCCGGTGACAAGGGTCCGTATTTTTCGCTGTTGAACAGGATTGCCCTTGAGCTGGAGCCCCTGGCGAAAGAGGGGGGCCTGCCGCCCTGGCTGCAACAGGTTTACAGGTACCAGGCCGAAAGGCTGCAAGGCGTGGTCCGTGTGCCGGCCAGACTGCAGAATGCCGGCAGCGGCAACAGGGTCATAAGAGCCGTGAGGAGAACCATCGGCAGAGATGCGGAGGCAAGCCAGGCAAAATCACCCTTGGCGGCCGGGAAGCCGTGCCAGGACTACCGCAAATCGCTGGCTGCAATTGCTCCCGCCGCAGCGTCGAGAAGCCTGGCGTTTCAGTTTGCATCACAGACCTTTGCCGAAGACCGGGTGACCGGAACGTCACCCTTCTACACCGCGGCCACGGCATTGGCCGCAATGAAGAACGAAATGGCAGCATCGGGTCCGGATGACCTTTTCTGGCAGCTGCAGAGGGGCCCGCTGGAATTTCTCTGGGCCTTTGTCAGAAAGGAAAGCGCCTGCCAGCTCCAGTCCATATGGGAAGAACAGGTGCTGGCCCCGACCCTGGGGATGACCCCCCAGCAGGCCCTGCCGGTCATGGCCGGTCCTGATGGCCTTGCCTGGCGCTTCATGAAAGGGCCGGCGGCGCCATTCCTCAAGGGCAGCATGAACGGTTACCGGACAAAGGAAGCCCTGGGCGGGACGGTACAGCTGCACCCGGCGCTGTTTGCCTTTCTCGGCAAGGGAGCCCAGGCCCAGGCTGCTGTAGCGGCAATGGGCAGACCCCAGAATTTCAACGTCGGCATCAGGGGC
>JARKQO010000118.1 GCA_029974855.1 Eubacteriales bacterium | reverse complement strand
AGGCAGGAGGCCATGCCATGAAACAAGCACGCGTAGTCTGTCTTCTCCTGGTCGCGCTGATCTGCCTGTCCTGTATTTCCACGGGTGTGGCCGCGGGCGGCAAAGATTTGCCCACCATCCGGTTTGCCCACGGCTGGACCGTCGGGGACGGCATGGGCGAAGTTGGGGTCAAGGCCATCAACGATTTTGCCGAAGCGCACAAGGACGAGTTTACCCTGCTCCAGGAAGTCATCGTAGGCGACGAGATGAAGTCCAAAATCCGCATTGACATCGCGGGCAACAACATCCCCGACGCTTGGATGTACTGGGGCTCCGCCTCCGACGCGGGTTCTTTCGTCAAGTCCGGCATCCTGCTGGACGTGGCGGAGTACCTGGCCGTCACCGAAAACACAAAGTATGAGGATTTCCCCGAGGGCAGCTGGGACGGATTCAGGATCGACGGCAAGGTTTGGGGCATCCCGCTCCAGGGCTTTGTGGGCTACTGGTTCTGCAACAGGGAGCTGTTTGAGAAATACGACCTGGAGTACCCCAAAACCTATGAGGAGCTGCTGGCCGTATCCGAGGTGTTCAACGCCAATGGCATCGTGCCGCTGGCCATGGGCAGCAAGGCGGGCAACCCCGGGCACTTCTTCATGAGCGAGCTGTATACCCAGTATCCCGGCGCCATTGAGGAGCTGCGCGGCCTGTCCTCCACCTGGCAGTTCGATACCGAGAACATCCACAAGGTATGCGACCTCATCGCGGAGATGAAGGCCAAGAAGGTATTCCCCTCCGACACCATCGCCAATGGCGACTGGGGCCCCAGCTTCGCGCTGTACAACGACAGCCGGGCGGCCATGGTCTATTCCTACACCTGGATGCTGGGCTCCATGAACCCGGCCATCGTGGAGGTCACCGACATCATCCCCACGCCCAAGCTGCCCGGCGCGACAGTGGACCCTGCCACCATCGTCAGCAGGGGCTGCGGTTACGGCATGCTGATCAACAAGAAATCCTTTGAGGACCCCGCCAAGCGGGACGCTTTGGTGGCCCTGGCTGACCTGATCTCCTCCGACGCCTTCGTGGAGGACCAGCTGTACCTGGCCGCCCAGGTGCCCGGCAAGGAAATCGAGATCGACGAGTCCCGCATCGCCATTCCGATGATGGCCAAGGTGCTGCAATTCGCCCAAGGCAAGCAAGGCATGACCAACCATTGGCTCAACTTCCCGGCCACCAAGCCCTGGGCCGACGCCCAGAACTTCCTGGACGAGCTCTTTGCCGGGTCCCTGACGCCGGACGAGTACATCCAAAAGGTACAGGATTCCCTGGACATCGTGAGGGCTGAGGAAGCCGAGGAGTAACGGGAACCGCGGTGCAAAGGAACTGTCCGTAATGGATGCTTGTTGCGGGCAGTTCCTTTTCCATCGTGTATTTTCGGCAAAAGGAGCGTGCTTTGTCCTTGCAAAACCAACGCAATCTACGGAACCTACGCAATAACCGGGCCTTTGCCCTGGGGTTCATCGGGCCGACGTTTCTGCTGTACAGCGTCTTTATCATCGTGCCCATCGCCCTTTCCATATACTATTCCCTGACCCGCTGGGACGGGGTGGGGGCCAAAAAGTTCATCGGCCTCAAAAACTTTGAATTTCTGTTTGCCAACAAGGATTACTGGACCACCTTTACCAACAGCATGCAGGTCATCTTCTTCTCCCTGATCATCCAGATTTCCCTGGGGCTGATCTTCGCCTATCTGGTCTACGGGACGAAAAAGGGCTTTCGGGTGTTCCGCTCCCTGTATTTTTTGCCGGTGGTCATCGCCCCCTCCGCCGTGGGCCTCATGTTCCTGCTGTTTTTCAACGGGCAGCTGGGGCCCCTGAACGCCATGCTGGACATGGTGGGGCTGTCGGCCCTGAAAAGGGATTGGCTGTCGGATGGGAAGGTGGTTCTGTATTCGGTGATGTTTCCCATGATCTGGCAATACATCGGCTATTACTTTGTGATCTTCCTGGCGGGGCTGCAGTCCATTCCCGAGGAGATCTTTGAAAGCGCGAAGATCGACGGGGCCTCCTCCTTCCAGGTGTTCACCCGCATGGTGATCCCCATGTCCCGGGACATCATCCAAATCTGCATCATTTTGTGCATCACCGGCAGCCTGAAGGCCTTTGACCATCCCTATACCATGACCTGGGGCGGCCCGGGGGTGCGTTCCTCCTACCTGGCGGTGTACATGTACCGGACGGCCTTTACGGAAAACTACCTGGGGCGGGGTACCGCGGTGGCCATCACCATTTTGATGTTCTCCTTCGTGTTCTCCTACCTGTTTAACAAGTTCTTTTCCAAAGAGGCCATTCAATACTGAGGCAGAGGTGAACCATGAAGCATTCCATCAAGCGAACGCATCCCGCAACCGTTGTGAAATATACCGTATTGATTTTGTTTGCCCTCACCACCCTCTATCCCTTCGTATGGGTGCTGCTGAGCTCCCTGAAAACGGACCATGAGGTGTTCGCCAACGCCTTTGGCTTGCCAAAGCAGTGGATGTTCTCCAACTTTTACGAGGCCTTTACGGGAGCCCAGGTGGGCACAAACTTCTTCAACAGCCTGATGTATGCGGCCTGCTGCGTGGCGGTGGTGCTGCTATGCGCCTCCATGACCTCCTACGCTTTGGTGCGGGCCGTGAAAACCAAAAGGCTGTACCTGTTTTTCACCACCGGCATCATGATTCCCACCCACGCCGTCATCATCCCTTTGGTGATCATCCTGCGGAACTTGAACCTGATCAATACCCGGATGGGGATCACTTTGGCCTACATCGTATCCAACCTGTCCTTCAGCATTTTTGTGCTGACGGGCTTCATGCGCACCTTGCCCAAGGATTTGGAGGAGGCGGCCATGATCGACGGCTGCAGCCGGTTGCGCCTGTTTTTCAGCATCGTGCTGCCCATTTCCAAGCCCGGGCTGGCCACCATCGGCACCTTTTCCTTCCTGAATGCCTGGAACGACCTGCTGCTGGCTTTGGTGATCACCTCCAGCCCCATGCTGCGGACCCTGAATTTGGGCTGCTACAACCTGCGGGCCCAATACGCCCAGCGCTATGCCCTCATTTCCGCCGGGCTGGTGATTTTGATCATTCCGGTGGCCATCATGTATATTCTGTTCCAGGAGCAGGTGGTCAAGGGCATGACGGCGGGGGCCATCAAGGGCTAGGAGCCCGGCCCGCCAATGGGTGGACGGATCGTTCCTATTGAAAAAGTAAACAAGCGGATTGTGCCTTGTTCCTGAAAGACCGATGGGAGGGAGACAATATGCAATCATTCCGGGAGGCCTTGGGCGCGGCTTTGCTGGACCTTGGGCGGCAAAACCCCAAGGTGGTGGCGGTTACGCCGGATTTGGCCAACGCGGTAAAAATTCAGGCATACAAACAGGAATTTCCGGACCGGTTCGTCACCGTGGGGGTCAGCGAGGCGGACTGCCTTTCCTTTGCGGCGGGGCTTGCCGCCGCCGGGTTCACCCCCGTGGTGGTGGGCTTTGCCATGTTCGTGGCGGAAAAGGCCTTTGAGCAAATCCGCAACGCCATCGCCTACCCCCGTTTGAACGTCACCATCATCGCCACCCACGCGGGGCTGTGCGTTGGCCGGGACGGGGCCACCCACCAGGCCCTGGAGGACATGGCGATCATGCGCGCCTTGCCGGGCTTTACGGTGCTGGCGGCTGCGGACGCCGCGGAAACGGCGGCGGCCATCCGGGCGGCGGTGGCCCACCCGGGGCCCGTATACCTGCGCCTGGGCCGGGACGAATCCAAGCCTGTGTTCCCGGAGGGGAAGGCGTTTGCCATCGGCGCGGCAGACCTGCTGGCTGAGGGCGATGATCTCACCTTGGTGGCCTGCGGCCTGATGACCGCCAACGCCCTGGAGGCGGCCCAGGCGCTGGCTGGGGAAGGCATCCGCGCCCGGGTGCTGAACATGGGCAGCATCAAGCCTTTGGATACCGCCGCTTTGCTGGCGGCGGCCCGGGAAACCGGCACGCTGGTCACGGTGGAGGACCACAGCGTCGTAGGCGGCTTGGGCAGCGCGGTGCTGGAGGCCCTGTCCCGGCATGTGGCCGTGCCCGTGGAAATGGTGGGGGTTGGCGATGTGTTCGGGGAATCCGGCAGCCAGGAGGAGCTGTATGCCAAGTACGGGCTGGACGTACCGACCATTATGGCGGCGGCCAGGCGCGCCCTGGCCCGCAAGAAGGGAGGAGAGCGCCTTGGATAGCCAAAAGCTGCGCATGTTGGAAGGCAAGGCCGCGTCCGTCCGCAGGGACATTTTGGACATGGTCTGCCATATGGGTTCCGGGCATTTGGGCGGGTCCTTTTCCATCGTGGAAATGCTGCTGGCCCTGTACGGCCACGCCATGCGGGTGGACCCCCAAAACCCCGCCTGGGAGGAGCGGGACCGCTTCATCCTCTCCAAGGGGCACTGCGCCCCGGCCCTGTACGCGGTGCTGAAAGATAAGGGCTATTTCCCAGCCCAATGGCTGCTGGAATCCTTCCGCAGGATCGATTCCAAGCTCCAGGGCCACCCGGACATGAACAAAACCCCAGGGGTGGACATGACCACGGGCTCCTTGGGCATCGGGCTGTCGGCGGGCTGCGGCATGGCCTACGCCGCCCGGCTGGCCCGGCAGGATTTTCACGTGTATGTGCTGCTGGGGGACGGGGAGCTCAACGAGGGCCAGGTATGGGAGGCGGCCAAAACCGCCGCCCACGTGAAGCTGCGCAACCTCACCGCTCTGGTAGACCAAAACGGGTACCAAAACGACGGTGCTACGGCGCGGGAGATGTCCATGGAGCCTCTGGCCCAGAAATGGGAGGCCTTTGGCTGGCGCGTGTTTCAAGTGGACGGCCATGATATCGGCGCGGTGGCGGAGGCCTTGGACCAGGCCAAAGAAGAAGGCGACCCCTGCGTGCTGCTATGCAAAACCCAAAAGGGAAAAGGAATCTCCTACATGGAGGAGGACCCGGTTTTATACCACAGCAAGTGCCCGGTGGGGGCGCTGTATGAGCAGGCTGTGGCGGAGCTTGGGGGGAGGCGCGCATGAAAAGGCTGCTGATGGGCATTGACCTGGGCACCTCCGGGTGCAAGGCCATGCTGGTGGACGGGGCGGGGGCCATCGTGGCCGAGGCCCATGTGCCCTATCCCGTGGAAAATCCCCGGACCGGATGGTTTGAGCAGGACCCCGGCTGCTGGCTGGAGGCAGCCGTCTCCGCCATG
>JARKQO010000110.1 GCA_029974855.1 Eubacteriales bacterium | reverse complement strand
AAACCCTATATCGGCTGGTTGACCGTTCATTCCCTGGCCGGATGGGAAAAAGGCCTCGCCCTTTCGGTCATCGGACTGGCCACGGGGTTCATCGCCGGCCTTCTGGGGATCGGGGGGGGCGCCTTCACGGTCCTGGGGCTTGTCCTCGTCGCGGGGCTCGACCAGTACACCGCTCAGGGATGCACCCTGCTTGCCCTCGTGCCGGCGGGGATCGTCGGGGCTTTCACCTACTGGAGGCATGGGAATGTCGTCGTCTCGATCCTGCCGGGACTCATCGGCGGGATTGTCCTGGGGGCTTTTGGCGGGGGAATGTTCGCCAACCTCCTGCCGGAAAGCCAGTTGAAGGTCCTCTTTGCCTTTGTCCTCTTCGTGCTGGGGGTGGAGATGATCCGGCGCAGCCGGCAGGCAGATGCGGAGACCTGTGCGCTGGAAGACTAGGGGGGTGTTTAAGAACACCTTGTCAGACAGGCTGTTCAAAAATGCTTAGATGCAAGGCGCGCAATTCCTGAGGAATGAGGCGTACTGTTGCGTACGCCGCAGTGACGAAGGATGCAGCGCAACGCAGCAGATAAGCTTATTTTGAAGCGCCTGCGGCGCTTCCCGGCAGGGTCGTGGACAGACATGGTTGCGCCTCCTTGCGGGATGCGCCCCCGGTCAACAGCCTGCTAGGGGGACGAAGGCGGGGGAGTCCTCAGATAGCGGACCCCTATCCAAAAAAGAATGGCCGCGAAGATATAGCGAAGGTTCGCATCGGGGAGGTAACCCGCCAGGGTGGCCCCTGCAAAGGTACCGACGAGGATCCCCGGGATCATCCCCTTGAGAAGGCCCATGTCGACGTTTCCCCTGTCCCAGTAGGTCCAGGCAGCCGTGGCCCCCGCCGGGACCATGACCAGCAGGGACGTCCCCTGGGCCACGTGCTGGCCGAAGCCCGCCAGCAGCACCATGGCCGGGATCGAAATGGCCCCGCCGCCTCCCCCCATGATCCCCGACTGAAGGCCCGTGAAAAGACCCGCCGCGAGCAGCACCGCAACGTATGCCCAGCCCTCGAGGGGGCTTGCCACATGGGGCAGCCAGGGCTTGAGAACCATGGAAAGGGCGATGAGGATGAGAAACACGCCGTAGTATTTTCGCAGCTTCGCCTCGGGTAGGCTGTGGGAGAAACGGGCCCCGGCGCGGGCGGAAAAGATGGCCGTCACGGCCAGGAGGAAGGCCGCCAGATAGTCGACGTGACCCTGCGCGGCATAG
>JARKQO010000377.1 GCA_029974855.1 Eubacteriales bacterium | reverse complement strand
CCTTTGCCCTTAGGGGTTTTCCGGAGCTCCCGGCACCATTTCCAGCCGCAGCTTCAGGTTGTAGTTCTCCCGGGCCGCGTCCTGGAACACTTTCAAAACCCTGGGCAGGTACTCCGCCATCTTGCCCCTGGGGCAGGCGGGAAAGCGCACCAGAAGGGAGCGGGGCTGGGTGTCGCTGGACAATTCGTCAAAGAGCGCGTCCAGGTTGCCGCCGTAATAAAAGGGGAAATCCAGCGTCTCTTTCAAATAGCGGTGTAAGGATATTTTTTCCTCAAAAGGGGTGATGTCCAACGTGATTTCTTCCATGATGCGCCCCCCAATCAATAGAGTTTCTCAAAGGAATTGTAATTGTCGGACGTATAGTACACCAGGCCGTCATTGGAAAATACCAGCCGCTGGCTGCCGCGCCTGCCCTGCAGAACGTTCACGTCGCACTCCCACCATACCCGGCCCTTGGCCTTGGGCAGAAGGCCCTCCCGGTTTCCGAAGGCGTCCCCGCCGATGGCGTAGCCCGGGGCCACCTGACCCAGGTTGTCCTGCTTGGCGGTCCAGCCCAGGGCCTTGGCCTCCTCCTTGGTGAGGTAGTTGTAGGGCAAAGCGGCGAACTGATGGATGAAGGCGGCCACCTCCTCCTTGGAGGTATAGGCTCCGTCCTCCCGCAGGGCTCCGGGCTGGGCGGGGGAAGCGGAGGGCTCCCCCCGGGTGACCACCACCTGGGTGAAGTGGTTGTAATGGTCGCCGGTATAATACAGAAGCCCGTCCTTGCTGAACACCAGGCGCTCCCCGCCCCGGAAGCCCCCCTGAAAGTTCACGTCGCACTCGGTCCATTTTTTGTTCTTGGGCAGGTCGGGGTTGCTTTCATAGTTGTTGAACAAGTCGCCGCCGATGGAAGCTCCCGGGGCCACCTGGCCCAGGTTGCCCTCCCGGCTGTTCCAGCCCAAAGCCTGGGCTTCCCGCTTGGTGAGAAAGTTGGAGGGAAGCTCCCCAAAGGCGTCCAGGTACACGGCCACCTCCTCCAGGGAGGTATAGGAGCCCTCCCGGGTGACAGGATAATCCTCGGCGTTGATGGCGATCACGTTGGCCTTGGCCCAGGCGGCGCTCCACAGGCCCAAAAGGAAGGTGAGAACCGCCAGGAAAAGTGCGGAGAAAAACCGGGTTTTTTTCATTGGCTACCTCCGGTGGGATGGTGCTTCCAGGGGAATGGGGTTGGACCAGGCGCTTTTCCCCTGGGCGTCGATGATCTGGCAGCGCAGGAAGGTATCCCCGGGGTTGGCGGTGCGGCTGTACCGGGCCGTGGTCAGGCCGGAGCCGGTGACGCACCGGCCAAAGGCCCACACCAGGTTGCTGTAGAAGATGACGGTTTCCACAGGGGAGCAGCGGATGACCAGCTCGTCCTGGGTGAGGGTGAGCTGCTGAAAGCGGGGGCCCTGGCTGGCATAAAAGCGCCCGGCCTCCAAAGCGGCCAGGATGGCCTGGGGGGACAGCTCCGGGGCCTGCACCATGGTGAAGGCGCGCCCTTGCTCCCCCTGGTAGCGGTGGGAATCGTCCGAGGCCACAAAGCGGTAGGGAGCCCCATGGGTGGCGGCCTGGTCCAGCAGCACGCTGGAATCGGCCCGGTCCCCGTTCCAGGGGTAGGTGGATACGGAGTTGTAGATCTCGGCCGCGGTAAGGTTTTGGAGGCTGGCCAGGGTGGTCAGGGTGTTCAGGGACCAGGCGGGATGGGCCAAAATGGCCTGGCCGCCGTGGCGGCGCATGCCGTTGATGCACTCCTGGGGGCCCCGGCGGCTGCTTTTGCTGTGGGCGTATTCCTCTCCCATGCCAACGCCCACGATGTGCAGCGCCTCTCCCTCCAGCCAGTAGTCCATCTCGATGCCCGACAGCAGCAGCATCTTCCCGTCCATGTGATTGCCCGGGGAGAGCCTCCGGTGATCGGTGAGGGCCAGAAAGTCGTAGCCCAAAGACCGGTAGGTCTCCACCACCTCCTGGGGCGCCAGTTCCCCGTCGCTGAGGGTGGAATGACAGTGCAGATTTCCTTTGAAAAACGGCATGCCGTCTTCAAAAAGCTTCATGGACACCTCCTATAAAAAATGTGGGCGGCCCCTTTGTACAAAAAGGCAAAAGAGCGCCCAACTATTATATACCGCGCCCCGGGGATTTGCAAGGCGGGTTAC
>JARKQO010000376.1 GCA_029974855.1 Eubacteriales bacterium | reverse complement strand
TACGGTATGGAAACATCAATCTGAATGAATGGGGAAAGAGGTGCGCATCATCATGAAGCGGAGAGCGGCAATGGCAATGGCGGGGGTGCTGGTATTGACGATGTTGGTTTCGGGGGCGGCCATGGCCCAGGAGCAGACCACCATTTTGGTGGCGGCGGCGGCCAGCCTGGAAAACGTATTCACAGAGCAGTTGATTCCTATGTTTGAGGCGGCCAACCCAGGCATCCATGTGGAGGGAACCTACGACAGCTCCGGCAAGCTTCAAACCCAGATTGAGGAAGGCCTGGAGGCGGATGTGTTCATGTCCGCGGCCACGAAGCAGATGAAGGCCCTGGCGGAGCAGTCCTTGGTGGAGGAAGCCTCCGTGACCCCGCTGCTGGTGAACCGCATCGTGCTGATCGCCCCGGCGGACTCCGCCACCCCCATCGATTCCTTTGAGCGGATCGTGGAGGCGGATATCATCGCCCTGGGGGACCCCGCCAGCGTTCCGGTGGGGCAGTATGCCCAGGAAGCCCTCACCAGCCTGGGCATTTGGGACCAGGCCCTGGCCAAGGCCAGCTTGGGCACCAACGTGACGGAGGTGCTGAGCTGGGTTGCCGAGGGCAGCGCGGACGTGGGCATCGTCTACGCCACAGACGCGGCCTCCACCGATCAGGTGAAGGTGCTGTGCGAGGCCCCCGAGGGCAGCCTGGCCCAGCAGGTCATCTATCCTGTGGGCATGGTGGCGGCCTCCCAGCACAAGGAAGCGGCCCAGGCCTTCCTGGATTTCCTGAAGTCCGACGAAGCCCTGGCCGTGTTTGAGGCCTATGGCTTCAGCCGCAATCCGTAACCCATGAATCTTTCGCCGATTTTGATTTCCATCAAAACGGCCTTCGCCTCCATCAGCCTCACCTTCGTGCTGGGGCTGCTGGCGGCGAAGGCCGTGGCCGCCATCCGCAGGCCCTGGCTCCGGGCGCTGGTGGACGGGCTGTGCACCTTGCCCATGGTGCTGCCGCCCACAGTGGCGGGCTTCTTTTTATTGTACATCTTTGGGGTGAAGCGCCCCATCGGCCAATTTCTTCTGGAGTATTTCGGGGTGAAGATCGCCTTCTCCTGGGAGGCTACGGTGCTGGCGGCCTTTGTGCTCAGCTTTCCTTTGATGTACCGCTCCGCCCGGGGGGCCCTGCGCCAGGTGGATGCCTCCTTGCTGGACGCGGCCCGGACTTTGGGGCGCGGAGAGGGGTGGATTTTCCTGCGGGTGGAGCTGCCCATGGCCTTGCCTGGGGTGATGTCCGGGGCGGTGCTGGCCTTTGCCCGGGGCCTGGGGGAGTTTGGGGCCACGGCCATGATCGCGGGGAACATTCAGGGAAAGACCCGGACCCTTCCTTTGGCCATCTATTCCGCGGTGTCCGGGGGGGACATGGAGGGGGCTCAGGACTACGTGTTGATTTTGCTGGGGGTTTCGCTGCTGGCGCTGCTGGGCATGGGGGCCCTGTCCGGCGGCAAAGGCTCCCTCATCCGCCGGGAGGAGCTGTAGCATGGAGCTTCAGGTGCAACTGCGGCGGCGGTTGAAGGGCTTCACCCTGGACGCCGCCTTCTCCGCATCCAAAGGGGTGCTGGGCATTCTGGGCGCTTCGGGCAGCGGCAAAAGCATGGCGCTGCGGTGCGTGGCGGGCATCGACGAGCCCCAGGAGGGGCGCATTGAATTATCGGGCCGGGTGTTGTATGATGCTTCCAAGGGGATTGCCCTGCGCCCCCAGGAGCGGCGGGTGGGGTATCTGTTTCAGCACTACGCCCTGTTTCCCAACATGACCGTGGCGGAGAACATCGGCTGCGCCCTGCCCAGGGAACTGCGCAAAGGCAGCGTGGGAGCCCTGATGGAGCGCTTTCAGCTGCTGGGGCTGGAGCGGCGCTATCCCAGCCAGCTGTCCGGCGGGCAGCAGCAGCGGGTGGCGGTGGCCCGGTGCTTGGCGGCCGCGCCGGAGGCGCTGCTGCTGGACGAGCCTTTTTCCGCCTTGGACGCGGGCATGCGGGAGCAGATGCAGCTGGAGCTGCAAGAGATGCTGCGGGACTTTGGGGGCCCCGTGGTGCTGGTGACCCACGACCAGCGGGAGGCCTACCACCTGTGCCACAGCCTGGCTGTGTTTGACCAGGGGCGGTGCATCGCCCAGGGGGAGATCAAGGCCCTGTTCGCCCAGCCCGGGCTGGTGCAGGCCGCCCGCCTCACGGGGTGCCGGAACATCTCCAGGGCCAGGGCCTTGGGTGGGAACCGGCTGCTGGCTTTGGACTGGGGCGTGGAGATGGTGGCAGCCGGGCCCGTTGCGGAGGATACCACCGCCGTCGGGGTTCGGGAAAACAGCCTGCGGCCTGTGAACAGCCCACAGGGGGTCAACCGCTTCCCCTTCGCCTGTTTGGAAAGGCTGGAGGAAATGGACGCTTACAGCGCCCGGGTGCGGCTGGGGGACGCGCCCCAGGCCACGCCCCTGTGGGCGCGGCTGCTGAAGGGGGCGGAATTGCCCGCCGCCCTGTCCATAGCCCCGGAGGATATTTTGCTTCTCAAAGGGGAGGTGTAAGCCATGGCCGAAGAAAATGCGCCGGAGGAGGTCCGGGAATCCTGGTATCCCCTGGTGAAATTGCAGATTGCCAAGAACGTGCGCTTTCTGGGGCCCGGCTGCCGGGATATGCTGCGCCTGGTCCACAAACACGGCTCGGTACGCTTGGCCTGCGAGGAGATGGAGATGAGCTATAGCAAGGCTTGGCGCATTCTCAACACCCTGGAAAAGGAGGTGGGCTTTCCGGTGCTCTGCCGCAAAACCGGCGGCAAAAGCGGCGGGGAAACTACCCTGACCCATCAGGGGGAGGAGCTGCTCAGGCGCTTTGAGGACTACGAAACCGAATGCCGCGCGGCGGTGCTGGAGATTTTCCGCCGCCATTTTCCAAAGGAGGCCGAGGGCGCTGATGAAGCTGATTGACACCCGGGACGCGGTAGGGCATGTGCTCTGCCATGATCTGACCCGGATCGTGCCGGGGAAGTACAAGGGTGCGGCCTTCCGCAAGGGGCATGTGGTGCGTCCGGAGGACATCGAATTGCTGCTGGACATGGGCAAGGAGCACCTCTACGTGTGGGAAATGACCCCCGGCATGCTCCATGAGGACGAGGCCGCCCAGGTGCTGCGCGGCATTGCCCAAGGGGAGCATATGCATGCTTCCCAGCCTGTGGAGGGGAAAATTGAGCTGACAGCGGAAGTGGACGGCCTGTTCACCGTGGATGTGGAAGCCCTGCGGCGAATCAACAGCCTGGGGGAGATGATGATCGCCACCCGGCTCAGCCATTCCCCGGTGAAAAAGGGGGACAAGCTGGCGGGGATGCGGGTGATCCCGCTGATCATTGAGGGGGAAAAGATGGAGCGGGCGAAAGAGGCTGCGGGAGACAGCCCGCTGCTGGCCCTTCATCCCTACCGGAAGCTTCGGGTGGGCGTGGTCACCACCGGCAGCGAGGTGGCCGGGGGACGCATTCAAGACGGGTTCACCCCGGTGCTGATCCGCAAGCTGGAGGAGCACGGCAGCCAGATTGCCTGGCATGAGATGCCGGGGGACGATTCCCAGAAGATTACCCAGGCCATCCGGGACATGGTGGCCCAAGGGGCCCAGATGGTGCTGTGCACCGGGGGCATGAGCGTGGACCCGGACGACCGCACGCCCTTGGCTATCAAAAACGCCACGGATAAGGTGGTCAGCTACGGCGCGCCGGTGTTGCCGGGGGCCATGTTCATGCTGGCCTATGCCCAGGGGGTACCGGTGCTGGGCCTTCCGGGCTGCGTGATGTATGCCAAGCGCACCATTTTTGATTTGGTGCTGCCGAGGCTGCTGGCAGGGTTGGCCGTGACCCCCGAGGAGCTGGCGGGCCTGGGCCACGGGGGCCTGTGCCTGAACTGCGAACCCTGTATCTTCCCCAACTGCGGCTTTGGAAGGGGCGTGTAAGCATGACGGGCTGGACGCACCTGGACGAACAGGGCCATGCCGTGATGGTGGACGTGGGGGACAAGCCCGTGACCCAGCGCCTTGCCAAAGCCGCGGGGCGGATTACCATGTCCCCGGAATGCTACGGGGCCTTGCGAAACAACGGCCTGCCCAAGGGCGACGCCTTGGCCGTGGCCCGGGTGGCGGGGATTCTGGCTGCCAAAAGGACTTCCGAAACCATTCCCCTGTGCCATCCCGTGCCGCTGTCCCAGGTGGGGATCGAGTTTCTGTGGGACGATGAAGGGCACAGCCTCCAGGCCGTGTGCACGGCCCAATGCGCCGGGCAGACCGGCGTGGAGATGGAAGCCCTGTGCGGGGCCACGGCGGCGCTGCTGACGGTGTACGATATGTGCAAGGCCCTCGACAAGGCCATGGTCATTGGTGAGATACGGCTGCTGGAAAAGCGGGGGGGCAAGAGCGGCCATTACCTGCGGGAGGAGCACAATGCTTGACGCCCTGGGCCGGGACATCCACTATCTGCGCATCTCCATCACGGACCGGTGCAACCTGCGCTGCCGCTATTGCATGCCCCAGGATATCCCCACCGTTCCCCACGAGGCCATTTTGCGCTACGAGGAGATTTTGCGCCTGTGCCGCATCGCGGTGAGCCTGGGGATCACCCGCTTTCGGGTTACCGGGGGAGAACCTTTGGCCCGCAAAGGCGCGGCGGAGTTCCTGGGAATGCTGCGGGAGGTGCCTGGGGTGGAGACCCTGGGCCTGACCACCAACGGGGTGCTGCTGGCCGAAACCTTGGAGCGCCTGCGGCCTGCCAGGCTGGACTGGGTGAACATCAGCCTGGACACCCTTTCCCCCCAGCGGTACCACGACCTTACGGGAACGGACGGGCTGGAGAGGGTGCTGGCGGCTATTCAGGGCGCCCTGGCCGAAGGCCTGGCTGTGAAGCTCAACGCCGTGCTGATGCGGGGCTTCAACGAGGATGAAATCCTCCCTCTGGCGGACATGACCCGGAAGCTGCCGGTGGATGTGCGCTTCATTGAGCTGATGCCCCTGGATGCGGCCAAGGACATGGAGCGGATACCCGGGGCGGAAATCCTGGAGACTTTGCGGAAAGCCTACCCGGACTTGGTTCCCTCCGCCGCCCGGGGCAACGGCCCGGCCCGGTATTGGCAAAGCCCTTCCCTTCTGGGGCGGATCGGCTTCATCAACCCTTTGGGAGAGCACTTCTGCGGCGGCTGCAACCGGGTGCGCCTCAGCAGCCAGGGCTTTTTGCGCCTGTGCCTGTACCAGGAGGACGGGGTGGACCTGCGGGCCCTGCTGCGCTCGGGCGCGGGGGACCAAGAGATTGCCCAGGCCATGGAGCGGGCTATTTCCGCCAAACCCACGGGCCACTGCCTGGAAAGCGGCCAGGACGGGGGCCTCACCGGACTATCCAGCATCGGGGGATGAAAAGGATGACGCAAGGGGAAATTAGGGCCATTTGCACCAGCCCCGCCCGGGGCACGGAGAAGCAGGCGGTGCCCCAGGCCCAATTGGTAGAAAACTGGGGAATCGAGGGAGACGCCCACGGGGGCGACTGGCACCGGCAGGTGAGCCTGCTGAGCCTGGACAAGGTGGAGGCCTTTAACGCCCTGGGGGCCAATGGACAGGCCGGGGCCTTTGGAGAAAACCTGCTGGTATCCGGCATTGACTTCTGCGCCTTGCCGGTGGGAACCCGGCTGGCGGTGGGAGAGGCTTTGCTGGAAATCACCCAGATTGGGATGCAATGCCATACCCATTGCCAAATCTACCCGCGCATGGGGGACTGCTTCATGCCCCGGGAGGGGGTGTTCGCCCGGGTGCTGAAAGGCGGGCCCGTAA
>JARKQO010000096.1 GCA_029974855.1 Eubacteriales bacterium | reverse complement strand
GATATACACAAACCGCCCCCGCAGAATATCCTCCGCCCACCGGTTAAAAAGGGTTTTCAGGAATACCGCGTAGTGCCCGGGGTTTAGCCAGCCGACTTCCCGGTCCAAGGGATCAAGGGATGTATTGCTGCCAGAAAAGGTCCCTGTCCATGAAAAAGTGGTAAATGGCCCCGATCCTCGTGGCATTGTACCGCTTTTGAAGCTGGATGGCCTTTTGGTAAAACCCCCAAGCCCCTTAGCGTCGGTTCGCCGCCCTGAAAGCCGAAGGACCGGCTGTCCCGGGCGCCGGCAAGAGCCTTGGGGAGAACGGTCTCCAGCGTATCCTCCGCCATTATTCCAAAATCCGGGGTTCCCCGGCTTTGCGCTTCCTCCGCATAAAAGCAATAGCGGCAGCGCATGTTGCACCGGCCTGAGGCGGGCTTGATCAGCAGATAGACCGGGGGCATGTCCGCTCTTCTCTCAAGGCATACCGCTTATGCTATATCCACTGGTAGGGGGAATCCGCCAGCCTCCGGGCGTAATGGGGTGAAACCTGGGGAGGCCTTCCCTTCTGGCATACCAGCGCCCCGCTTTCTCCCGTTCCGTTCCCACGGGCATGCAATATATCGTACAAGCGGTCGCGAAATTGCTCCACCAAGTCCACCGCCCGGTTGTCTCCCGCCAGATTCTCCCTTTCCCCCGGATCCTTCCGCAGATCGAAGAACTGTTCCTCTCCGCTATAGGGAAGCCAGATGTACTTGTATTTCCCGTCGGTGATGTACTGCATTTCCTGCTGGGGAGCGTAAATGGCGCAGTGCTCCCCATGCAAAAAACCGCGCCATTCCGTGCTTTCCCCGCGCATCAGGGGAAGCAGGCTTCGGCCCTCCACGCTGACCGGAATGGGCAGCCCCGCAAAATCCAGCAAGGTGGGCATGATGTCGTACAGGCTGACCGGCTCGTCCGCATAGGGCCGGATGGTTCCCCTGTCCGCCCTGGGCAATTTGATGATCAGCGGGATATGGGCGGAGCCCTCATAGGCATAGGTCTTGCGCCAAAGATGGTGATCTCCCAGCATATCCCCATGGTCGGAGGTAAACACAAACAGCGTATTGTCCAGCTCGCCGGATTCCTTGAGATGGATCAGCAGCCGCCCGATCTGGTTGTCGATATGGCTGATCTGCCCGTAGTACGCCCTGCGGGCCCGCATGATTTCGGCGTGGGTCCGCTTGCCCCGCCAGGCGTCAAAGTAGGCGGCGTCCCTGGGCACATCGTTGCTTTCCGCCCAGTCCCCCAGGACGGGCTCTGGCACCGCCCTGCTCTGGTAGAGGTTGAAGTAATACTCCGGCGGGTCATAGGGGGAATGGGGCCGTGCGAAGGACAGCTTTAAAAAATACGGCATCGTAGGGTCCCGGGTCTCCAGAAAGCGGATGGCTTCATTGGCGGTCCATACCGTGGGGTGAAGGCTTTCGGCCAGATGCCAGGGCCGCGCCTGCCA
>JARKQO010000086.1 GCA_029974855.1 Eubacteriales bacterium | reverse complement strand
TGACCCTCAGCTTTATGAGCCTGCCGGTGATTCCCAGCCTCCGGGTCCTCACCCAGGGGGTATTCTCCGTGGAGAAATGGGATTACGTGTCCCGGTAGCCTCCGTTGCGCCCCGAAAAAACAACAGCACGAAAGATACCCCCCCTTTCCGAAGGAGGAACTCCATGACGGACCAGGTTCGGATTCGCATGTTCGGCGGTTTCAGCATCTTTGTGCGCGGCCAATGCTGCGATCAGCTTGTGGCAAAGTCCAAAAAGGGGATCGCCCTTTTGCAATATTTGATTGTGGAGCATACCGCCCCGGTACCCAGCCATACCCTTATTCAGGTCCTGTGGCCCAAACAGGAGAGCAGCAACCCCGAAAGCGCCCTGAAAACCCTGATCAGCCGCCTCCGCTCCATCCTGAACCAATGCAGCCAAGGCCTGGGGGGCTGCATCCTGGCCACCCGGGGGGGCTACCAGTTCCACAGGGTGGAGGGCCTCTTGGTGGATTTGCTGGATTTTGAGGACCTTGCCAAGAGCCTGGAGCCTTGCGGAACCCTGACTGTGGAAACGGACGCCCAGTACCAGAAGGTGCTGTCCCTGTATACCGGGGACCTGTTGGCGGGCAGCGACCAGGAGGACTGGGCCATCAGCCGCAGCGTGCGTCTGCACGGGCAATACATCACCCTGGTGTATGCCTACCTGGACCTGCTGAAGGCCGCGGGCCGGCAGGAGGAGATCATCCAGAGCTGCCGTTTTGCCCTGGAAAACGATCCCTTTGACCAGCGCCTCCACCTGGAGCTGATGCAGGCCCTGGTCAAGACCAACCGGAACAACGAAGCCCTGATGCAGTATAAGCATGTGACCCACATGCACTTCCGCTACCTGGGGGTGGACCCGCCCCAGGGCATCCAGGAGTTCTACCAGCAGATCATCCGCTCCAGCGACACCTTGGACATGAACCTGGACGCCATCCGCTGCGAGCTGCAGGAATTTGGGGAGATTCAAGGGGCCTTTGAGTGCGACTACCCGGTGTTCCGGCAAATCTTCAACCTTCAGATGCGCAACCTGGAGCGGCTGGGGGTGAGCATGTGCATCGGCATCATCATGATCAGCACCCTGGACGGAGAGCCCCTCAGCCCCCTGAAGCTGGACGAGATCATGAAAGGGCTGGGCCAGATGCTCCGGGAGCGTCTGCACAAGGGGGACACCTTCACCCATTTCAGCCCTTCCCAGTACGCGATGCTGCTGCCGGCGGTGAACGAGGAAAACGGCCGCATGGTGCTGGAGCGGGTCAAGGGGCACTTCTACCAGCGCTGTCCCAGCAGCAACCTGACGTTCTCCTACCGCGTGGGGCCCATGAGCTCCCATGCCGCCGGGCGCAGGGCCCAGGCGGAGACGGTGTAGCGCCGCTCCGCTCCGTTGTAAAAAGGGGATTCACATGGGAAGCCTTGGGGTATCATAGAAGCAAGCCAAAGGAAAGGAGAAGGGTTATGGCAGTGGTAGAGCTCACTCAGGATCAGTTTGAGGCAGAGGTGCTGAAAAGCGATAAGCCTGTTTTGGTTGATTTTTATGCCGATTGGTGCGGCCCCTGTAAGATGGTGGCGCCGCTGGTGCAGCAGGTGGCCGAGGAAAGCGACGAGTACAAGGTCTACAAGGTCAATGTGGACCACTCCCCGGAATTGGCCGCCCGCTACAGCGTACTTAGCATTCCCACCTTGATTGTGTACAAGGGTGGCAAGGTTGCCCAGCAGGCGGTTGGCGCCAGAAGCAAGGAAGCCATCAAGGCCATGCTGCAATAGCTTCAGGCCTGGTCAAAGGCGGAACACCGCTCCGGGGGGAGCCGTGGTGCCGCCTTTTTCTTTTCCCTTGCCATCCCGGGCTTCCCCTTTTATAATACAGGTAGCGTTTGGTTGAGGCTGCCGCCACATTCCAAAGAACAGGGAGGCGCGCTATGGATTCCATCATCAAGGACCCGTCCTTGGCTCCCGCCGGGGAACAGAAGATTGAGTGGGTGAAGCGTCACATGAAGGTGCTGGAGGGCATCGCGATGGAGTTTGCGCGGGAGCGGCCCTTTGAGGGGCTCACCGTGGCTTTGTCCATCCACCTGGAGGCCAAAACCGCCTACCTGGCCCAGGTGCTGCACCAGGGCGGGGCCCGGATGTTTGTGACCGGCTCCAACCCCCTCTCCACCCAGGACGACGTATGCGCGGCCTTGGCCCAAAGCGGCGTGGCGGTGTTTGCCACCCATGGCTGCACCCAGGAGGAATACCGGGATTACCTCTGCCGCGCCCTGTCCGCCAAGCCCGATGTGATCATCGACGACGGCGGGGACATGGTGCACATCCTCCACGAGGAGCACCCCGAATGGGCCGTGAACCTGCGGGGCGGTTGCGAGGAAACCACCACCGGGGTATTGCGCCTGAGAAGCCGGGCCCAAAGCGGCACGCTGCGCTTCCCCATGTTCAACATCAACGACGCGGACTGCAAGCATCTTTTTGACAACCGCTACGGCACGGGCCAAAGCGTGTGGGACGGCATCATGCGCACCACCAACCTCACCGTGGCGGGCTCCACGGCGGTGGTCTGCG
>JARKQO010000042.1 GCA_029974855.1 Eubacteriales bacterium | reverse complement strand
AGCGCGTTTTTGCTTCTTTTTGCGCGCTTGCAAAAAGAAGGCCCGTCCGGCGAGGACAAAGGGGGAGAAAGATAAAAGGATACGGGGATAGAACGGGGAAAACGACCCTCATCAGTCACGGCCTTGCGGCCGTGCCAGCTTCCCCCAAGGGAAGCCATGCGGAGGTTGGAAACGACCCCTTCCGCCGTCGCAGAACGCTTTGATGTTCGCAGAACGCTTTGGCGTTCTGCTGGGACGGCGCCTCTCCCTTGGGGGAGGCGGGATGGAACGCAGATACGGCCTTGCGGGGCGGTATTAAACAAGGAGGCCACTATGACCAACGCGCAGCGGGCGGAAACCCTGATCCATGCCCTGCCATACATCCAAAAATACAACAATAAAATCATCGTCATCAAGTACGGCGGCAACGCCATGATCGACGAGGACTTAAAGCAGGCGGTCATGCGGGACCTGGTGCTCTTATCCCTGGTGGGCATCCGGGTGGTGCTGGTCCACGGCGGCGGTCCGGAGATCACGGACCTGTTAAAAAAGCTGGGCAAGAAGACCGAGTTCGTCCGGGGCCTGCGGGTCACGGACGGGGAGACCATGGACGCGGTGCAGATGGTGCTGGCCGGGAAGATCAACAAGAGCCTGGTCAACCTCCTCCACCTGGCCGGGGGCAAGGCCATGGGCCTGTCCGGCATGGACGGCCGCCTCATCGAGGCGCGTCAGCTCGACCCCGCCCTGGGTTATGTGGGGGAGATCACCGGCATCAACCCCCAGCCCATCCTGGACGTGCTGGAAAAGGGCTATATCCCGGTCATCTCCACCCTGGGCTGCGACCGGGAGGGCAATATTTACAACATCAACGCCGACACTGCGGCGGCCCGCATCGCCGGAACCCTGGGGGCGGAGAGCATGATCGTCATGACCGACAATCCGGGCATCCTCCGGGACCAAAAGGACCAAACCAGCCTCATCCCCGTGGTGCAGGTCAGCGAGGCCCCCCAACTAGTCCGGGAGGGGATCATTTCCGGGGGTTTTTTGCCCAAGGTGGAGTGCTGCATCGAGGCCATCCGCCGGGGCGTGCGCCGGGTGTTCATCATCGACGGCCGGGTGCCCCACTCCATCCTCATCGAAACCCTGACGGACGAGGGCATCGGCACCATGTTCGTGTCCAACTGACAGGCAAAGGAGTACTTTATGGAGACGCAGGACACCCTGGAATTGGATCAAACCTATATCGCGGACACCTACGGCCACCGCTTCCCCCTGGCGCTGGCCCGGGGACAGGGCAGCGAGGCCTGGGATGAGGCGGGGAAGCGTTACATCGACCTGGGCAGCGGCATCGCCGTCAACAGCTTCGGCTTCGCCGACCCGGAATGGGCCGCCGCGGTGACGGCGCAATTACACAGCTTCCAGCACACCTCCAATTTATATTACCACGCCCCCGTGACGCGTCTGGCGGCGCTTTTATGCGAAAAATCCGGGATGAAGATGGTGTTTTTCTCCAATTCCGGCGCGGAGGCCAACGAGTGCGCCATT